>NZ_JBTLNE010000027.1:0-52475 GCF_054457435.1 Halovulum sp. GXIMD14793
TCAGCGCGCTCAACGCCCTGAAGAAGTTCATCCAGAATTTCCTTTGAGATAGTCATTCATGCTTCCTTTCGGTGAAGCATGAACCGGATCAGTCATACACAAAAGACCGGACACTCTCCGCCGCTTTAGCTCAATCGAAGCGGTGCGCAGGATCTGGTTCTGCGTGGCTTTCGAGGCCCGATAAGAATACCAGCCCCCCAGATGGTTATCGCCAATCGACCCGACCCGCGCCGACAGGCTGGCAAACACCGCCCGCCCCTGCCGCGGCATCAGCGGTGCAAAATGCTTTAGCAGCAGTGCCGGGCCAATCGCATTCACTGCAAATTGCGCCGCCATCGCCTTTGGGTCGATCTCGGCCAGTGCTTTCTCTGGACCGTTTCCATCAATCTGCAATCCCCCGGTCGCATCAAAAATTAGATCAAACGGCCCTGACAAAGTCTCTGCCACACGCCGCACGGATGCTTCATCAGTGATATCCAGCCCATCCTTCGACCGGCTGATCAAGGTAACACGGCCCGGCAGAACCCCGGCAAGCGCCTGACCGATGCCGCCACTGGCCCCGATCAGTAAACAGTTCTTGAACCCAGCGTCATCCATAAGCCCAGGATGCCGCATTCTCCGACAATATCCAACTCCCTGACATTTGAACTTTAACTTCACACATAACCGCCTATACTGCGCGCCATGATACGAAGCGCATATAAGTTCCGTCTGGACCTACTCCTCCTTAGCCGCCTCTGAGCGTGCCGGGATAACGGCGCGCGCGCTCAGAGGAGCATCGTCCGCGCCGACACATCCAAACGCTAAGGAACATCAAAATGACCAACACATCCAAACAGGACCGCGTCTTGATTTTCGACACCACGCTGCGTGACGGTGAACAATCGCCCGGCGCGACCATGACCCTGAGTGAAAAGCTGGAGATTGCCACGCTTCTGGACGAAATGGGCGTCGACATTATCGAGGCTGGTTTCCCTATAGCCTCAGACGGGGATTTCGAAGCGGTCAGCAAGATCGCGGCGCAGGCCAAAACCTCTGTCATTTGCGGGCTGTCGCGTGCCAATGAAATGGATATCGACCGCTGCTGGGAGGCGGTGAAGCACGCCAAAAACCCACGCATCCACACCTTTATAGGCACCTCGCCCTCGCATCGCGACATCACGCGGCTGGATATGGACGGCATGGTCGATCGGATCCACCAGACCGTGACCCATGCCCGTAACCTCTGCGAGAACGTCCAGTGGTCACCGATGGATGCAACCCGGACAGAACGCGATTATCTGTGCCGCGTGGTTGAAACCGCCATCAAGGCCGGGGCCACGACCATCAATATCCCCGACACTGTTGGTTACACCGCCCCGCGCGAAAGCGCCGAGATCATTGCCGATCTGCTGGCCCGCGTGCCGGGCGCAGATGAGATCACCTTTGCCACCCATTGCCATAACGATCTGGGCATGGCGACGGCGAACTCTCTGGCCGCGGTGGAGGCCGGGGCGCGTCAGATCGAATGCACGATCAACGGTTTGGGGGAACGCGCGGGCAACACCGCGCTGGAAGAGGTCGTTATGGCCCTGCGGGTGCGCAACGACATCATGCCGTTCCAGACCGGCATCGACACGACCAAGATCATGCAGATCAGCCGTATGGTCTCAAACGTGTCGGGCTTTGCGGTGCAGTATAACAAGGCGATTGTCGGCAAGAATGCGTTTCTGCATGAAAGCGGCATCCATCAGGATGGCGTGCTGAAAAACGCCGAAACCTTCGAGATCATGCGGCCCGAGGATATCGGCCTCAACACCACCAACATCGTCATGGGCAAGCATTCGGGCCGTGCTGCCCTGCGGGCCAAGCTTGAGGCGCTGGGGTATGAGCTGGGGGATAACCAGTTGAAGGACGTTTTCGTCCGGTTCAAGGCGCTGGCAGACCGCAAGAAGGAAATCTATGACGACGACCTAATTGCCCTGATGCGGGACAGCAGCACACAGGCCGCGCATGACGGCATTCAGGTGAAATCCCTGCGGGTGATCTGCGGCACCGAATCCCCGCAATCCGCCGATCTGACCCTGACCATCGACGGTGCGGACCAGCAGGTCACAACCCAAGGCGACGGCCCGGTGGACGCGACGTTCAATGCCATCAATCAGTTGATCGACCATGACGCAACGCTTGATCTTTATCAGGTGCACGCCGTGACTGAGGGGACGGATGCGCAGGCCACGGCCTCTGTTCGGATGACCGAAGGCGGCAAGATCGTCACCGGTCAATCGTCGGATACCGATACGATCGTCGCCTCGGCCAAGGCTTATGTCAACGCGCTGAACAAGCTTATGGTCCGGCGCGAAAAGACCGCCCCGGCAGATATCGAGCAAAGCGCATAAAATGCAAAACATCAGGCAGGGGGGATTCCTTTCCCCTGCCCTTTGGTTCATCCTGCCTGCATGGCAAAACCGCGCGAAACGGATCTGTATCCCCCGATCAAAGCCTTCCTCGAAGCGCAGGGTTACGAAGTAAAGGCCGAGATTGGTGCCGCAGATGTCGTCGCCCTGCGCGAGGGTGGGGATCCGGTGATTGTTGAGTTGAAAACCGGGTTCTCCCTGACCCTGTTCCATCAGGCCATCGCGCGGCAGGCTGTGACTGATTTTGTATACGTTGCCGTTCCCCGCACCACTGGAAGAGCAGCCTACAAGTCCCTGCAAAGCAACAAAAAGCTATGTCGCCGCCTAAGGCTTGGCCTGCTGACCGTGCGACTAAAAGATGGCCTCGTCGAACCGCATCTAGATCCCGCCTCATATGCCCCGCGCCAGATCAAAGCCCGCAAAACCCGCCTGCTCAAGGAATTCGCACAGCGCGTCGGCGATCCGAATACCGGGGGCCAAACCCGCAAGACACTCGTGACCGCTTACAGACAGGACGCCCTCCGCTGTGCGCTGGCCCTGCAATCCGGCGCCCTGAAAGCCGCCGAGGTCGCCCGCAAAGCGCAGGTCAGCCGCGCGCGCCAGATCATGGCCGACAATCACTATGGCTGGTTCACCCGCATCGCCTATGGCACCTATGAGCTGAAGGAAACCGGCGTCAAAGCCCTGACCGACTATGCCGAAGAGCTGAACAGCCTGTCCCATCCGGCCCCTTGACCCGCAGCCGCCTAAAGTACCGATTGATTTGATCAGGCCCCCTTACGATCATTAAAATCTCAGCAAAATCGGGGGATACCGCAATGCGTTGGATTGTCTGTCTGATCTTTACCCTGTTCGCACCGGCGCTATGGGCCGGGCCCGCGCCAACACTGATCATCATGGAACCCGAGATCGAGGGCGATACCTCGGACCCCGCACAAAAAGCCGCCTGGCCCGGCCGCTTAGAAAACCTGCAGGCTGAGATGCAGCGCGGTCTGGCAGAAGCCGGACTATATGATGTGTTGGACCCATCCGTCGCCGAAGCAGAGTTTGCCAAGCACCGCCTGCGCCGCGGCGTTTTCAGCTGCAAACCCTGCATCCGCGGCGTGGCCGAGGCATCGGACGCCGACAGGGTCCTTTCCTTGAAGGTGCATCGCATGAGCCAATTGATAATTTCTCTACAGGCCGTCATTCGCGACGCAGATACATTAAAGCGTTTCGAGTTTACCTTGAGACATCACATAAAATCGAAACGCGTACACCCTATCGGCTTATCACTGCGTTTCAGGATAATCTTTTGTCTCAGGTTTATCCCGAAACGCTTTAAATGTCCGCTATGCACGGCGTATCGTCATCCAATCCGTCGAAACTCCGCGTCCCGATGGCGTGGAAACCATCACACTTCCGCGATCCGGCTGGATATCACCGCAAGATATTGTCACATCCTTGCGTAGCCTGGGGTTCAGGCGCATATTGATCGAAGGTGGCGGCCTCACAATCACGCAGTTTCTTGAGGCTGGCCTGCTGGACCGGCTGCATATTGCTGTGTCACCTTTGCTGATAGGGTCGGGGCCGCAGTCCCTGACGACCTCGCCCGTTGGAACATTGGCCGCCGCCCGACGACCACAAACCCATGTGTATAACTTGGGATCGGATATCCTATTTGATTGCATACTGTCGCAGCAAATGAGCCGCCAGAACACAAGCCATCCGAATGCTCTGACGCTATGAAGACCTTATTCACCGGGCCAAACCCGACCACAAGGACCTGAAACGTGCAAAAGACTTCTGATACGACCTGCCTGACGCCGACACCGGCGGAACATATTGCGCGTGCTCAGTCCGATCTGCGCATGGGGCTTCCCAGTCTCTTTGTGCTTGGGGATGCGCGCGCCATCGTCGTCTCACCCGAGACGATTGGGCAAGCGCGGTTCGAAAGTCTGCAGACCCGGTTCGGCGCACCGGAACTGGTCATGACCCTGCGCCGCGCGCTGGCGGTTCTGAAACCGGCTGCGGCCTCCAACCTGACCGGTCGCGTGGTACGGATTAATCCGCCGGAAAACGCTGGGTTCGAGTGGTTTCAAACGCTGGTCGATACCAAATTTGACCGCCCCAATACCCTGATCGGACCGCTGCATATCCTGCGAAACGGCGAAACAGAGTTGCACGGCCTGGCCGTTGATGTGGTTAAGAATGCGGAACTCCTACCAGCCGTCGCACTCTTCACCGCAGGCCCAGAGGACACGCTTTCCGACCTGTCGCTTATGCCTGTCGATGTCGCGCAGGCTGTCGATGTCATTCTGGCGCAGCCGTCGCCGATGCCCGTCTCGGCTGCCGGACTTCCGATTGAGGCGCATGAGACCAGCCGCCTGCACGTCTTTCGCGACCCGACCCGCCAGACAGAGCATTATGCGCTGGAAGTCGGCACGCCGGACCGATCAAAACCCGTCTTGTCACGACTACATTCCGCCTGTTTTACGGGGGACGTGCTGGGCAGCCTCAAATGCGATTGCGGGCCGCAGTTGCGCGCCGCCCTTGCACGCATGGGCGAAGAAAGTGCCGGGGTTCTCTTGTATCTTAATCAGGAGGGTCGCGGCATCGGGCTGGCCAACAAGATGCGGGTCTATGATCTGCAATCTCAGGGGTTCGATACGGTCGAGGCCAACCACCGGCTTGGCTTCGAGGATGACGAGCGTGATTTCCGCGTTGCCGCCAAGATGCTGCGGGCGCTGGGGTTCGAGGAAATTCGCCTTCTGACCAACAACCTTGCGAAGATCAGGACCTTTAAGGAGAACGGGGTCAATATCGTTGAACAACTGCCCCTGCGCATTGAGACAAACCCGCATAATGAACACTATCTGTCCGTCAAAGCGATGAAGTCCGGGCATCTTCTGTGACCACGGACCGCACGCTCCGCGCGCTTTGGATCACCGGGCGGGAAACGGCTGAGTGCCGCGAGGGCGACCTGCGCGACGCCCCCGGTGCTGTCTCAGTGCGAACGCTTTATACAGGCATCAGCCGCGGAACCGAGCGGCTGGTGTTTCAGGGCAATGTCCCTGAAAGCGAATACGAGACCATGCGCGCACCTTATCAGGAAGGCAGTTTTCCCTTCCCGGTCAAATACGGTTACGCCGCTGTGGGACAAATCGAAAGCCCCGACCGGGCGGGCGAGACCGTGTTTGCCCTTATCCCGCACCAGACCCGCTTCGCCCTTCCCGCAGAGACCCTTTGTACCGTTCCCGCCAATGTGCCACCGGCGCGCGCTGTGCTGGCGGCAAATATGGAAACGGCACTCAACATCACCTGGGACGCGCAGATCAACATTGGCGACAAAATCGTTATTGTCGGCTGTGGGGTCGTCGGCGCGCTGACGGCCTATCTTGCCGCAAAGGTTCCCGGATCAGAGGTCACTGTCCTTGACACCAACCCGGACCGGCGCGGTCTGTCAGAGGCGCTGGGATGCGGGTTTTCAAGCCCAGATTCCGCAACCACCAAAGACGCCGATGTCGTGATCCACAGCTCAGCCAGTGCGGCTGGCCTTGGCACGGCGATCTCAATGGCAGGTATGGAAGCCTCGATCATCGAGGCCAGTTGGTACGGCCAACACCCGGTCGAAGCCCCCCTTGGCGGGCGCTTTCATCAAAGACGGCTGCGGCTGGTCAGTTCTCAGGTGGGACGAATTCCTGCCCGGCAGGCCGCAAGGTGGTCCTATCACCGCCGCCTGACCAAGGCTCTGGCCCTATTGGCAGACCCGGTGCTTGATTTGCTGATCTCTACTCCGCTGGGGACTCAGTTGATCCGGCGATGCTGCGATTTTTGAGACCATCGGTGTCAATCTCAAGCAACTCTATGGCACCACCGAAACCGGCTACTACACCGCGACCCACCCCAACGGGGACGTCAAGGCAGACACCGTTGGCAAGCTGGCCGACGGGGTGGAGGTATCGTTTTCGGACAATCAGGAAATTCTTGTCCGGTCGCTTGGGTTGTTTGCCGAATATCTGGGCGACCCGGCCGCAACCGCCGCCGCCAAGACTGACGAGGGGTGGTTCCATACCGGTGATATCGGCCATCTTGGGACGGACGGTCACCTTCGGGTGGTGGACCGCATTGCCCATGTCGGCAAGCTGTCTGATGGCACCGCCTTTGTTCCGCGCCCGCTGGAAAACCGTCTGAAGTTCACCGCCTATATCCGCGAGGCCGTGGCGATTGGCGATGACAAGCCATTTGTCAGCCTGCTGATCGACATCAACACCGCCTCGGTCTCGCAATGGGCGAACCTGCATGGCGTCACGTTTACCGGCCATGCCGATCTGGCGCAGAACGCCAAAGTTGGCGCGATGATCGGCGATCTGGTGGCACAGGTGAATGCCGATCCCGGATGTGCCGATGATGTGGCTTGTGGATCAAACCGGCATCTATGTGTCGACCCTTGATATTGTTGCCGGTGCGGTTGCGATCATCATGGTGGTGGCGCTTGCGTTGCTGTTTTCCAAAACCAAGGTCGGCCTTGGCCTGCGCGCCGTTGCCGACAGCCATGCCGCCGCTCAGTCGATTGGCATTCCGCTAAAGAATATCTGGATGATGGTCTGGGCCACGGCCGGGGTCGTCGCGCTGGTGGCGGGAATGCTCTGGGGGGCCCGTTCCGGTGTGCAGTTCGCGCTTGTCGGGGTCGCACTAAAGGCGCTGCCGGTTCTGATCATAGGCGGTTTCACATCGGTTCCCGGTGTGATCGTTGCCGGGCTGATCGTCGGTGCGACTGAGAAACTGGCCGAGGTTTATATCGGCCCCATTTTCGGGGGTGGCATCGAAGGCTGGGCCCCATATATGCTGGCGGTTTTCTTCCTGATGTTCCGCCCCGAAGGCCTTTTTGGCGAAAAGCTTATCAGGCGCGTGTGAGGGAGACATCAGATGTATTATCGTCAAGCCGGACAATTCCGTACCACTTATGGACAGGACGCCCGCCTGATCCCGTTTCGTGAGGATCGCTGGATCCTGATCGCGATCCTGGCCGTTGCGTTTTTTGTCATCCCGAACACGGCCAGCAACTATTGGCTAAAGCGTTTCGGGATAAACCTGAGACAAAAGATTATCCTGAAACGCAGTGATAAGCCTATATGGTGTACGCGTTTCGATTTTATGTGATGTCTCAAGGTAAACTCGAAACGCTTTAAGCGCCATTCTGATCCCCTGGCTATGCTTTTCGCTAGTCGCCTTGGGCCAGAACATCCTGATGGGCTATGCCGGGCAGCTGTCGCTTGGCTCTGCCGGGTTCATGGCAGCAGGGGCCTTTGCCTGCTACAACCTGATCCTTCGGATCGACGGCATTCCCTTTGTGGTCGCGGTGATGCTGTCCGGCGTCATTGCCGCTGCGGTCGGGATTGTTTTCGGCCTGCCGTCATTGCGGATCCGCGGGCTTTATCTGGCCGTTGCCACCCTGGCCTCGCAGTTCTTTATCGTCTGGGTGATCGACAAATTCGGCTGGTTCAAGAACTACGACAGCTCGGGCATTATCACAGCCCAGGACATCGTGATTTTCGGCAAGGAGTTCACCACCCCGGCCGAGATGTATCTGGTCGTGCTGGCAATCGTTGCCGTACTGACCTTGCTGGCGATGAACATGGCCAGGGGCAGCATCGGGCGCAACTGGATGGCGGTGCGGGACATGGATGTCGCGGCGGAGGTCATGGGGCTTTCGTTGCTGCGCACCAAGCTGCAGGCCTTTGCCATTAGTTCGTTCTATTGCGGTGTCGGCGGCGCGCTGTTTGCCTATACCTACCTTCAGTCGGTGGAGCCTGCGGCCTTTGATATCAACCTCAGCTTCCGCATTCTGTTCATGGCGATCATCGGCGGGCTGGGCACCATCATCGGGGCTTATCTTGGCGCGGCCTTTATCCTGCTGCTGCCGGTCTTTCTGAACATCTTCTTTCACGCCATTGTCGGCGATGCGGTCGATGCCACCGTTATCTCGGCCTTCGAGCAGGTGATCTTTGGCGTCATGATGATCGTCTTCATGATCTACGAACCGCTTGGCCTCGCCGGGCTTCTGGAACTCGCCCAGGAGCGGATGCGGCTTTGGCCATTCAAACGATAACAGATTTCCCAAACACAACAGGAGGCTTTTGCACACCGACCGTAGCGATTTCCAAGTCCATTTTACGGACCAAACCAGAAGAGAGATGTCTGACGATGAAGGGATTACTTCAACGGGCCGCGCCCGGCCTTTTCGCAGCTTGCACCTTTGCGACCGTTCTTGCCACACCGCTCATGGTCATGGCCGAAGACACGCAATACATGGCTGTACCAAGCAGCCGCGTCGGCCCTTATTCCGCAATGGGAACAGGCTATTACGGCGCGATCATCGACTATATGAACTACGTCAACAAAACCGGCGGTGTGAACGGTGTGATGCTTACCTGGCAGGAATGCGAGACCGAGTATAACGCCGCGCGTACCGTTGAATGCTACCAACGCCTGTTGAACAACGGCGATAAGAAGATGGTGGTGTTCGACACGTTGGGCACACCGGGGGCCTATGCGGTCATCAACCGGATGAAAGATGATGAGGTCGTTCTGGCGCAATATGGCTACGGCCGGACCGATGCGGCTGACGGCACCGTCTGGCCCTGGGTCTTCAACGCGGCCAGCCACTATTGGTCACAGATCGCGGTAAAGATGAACTTCATGGCCCAGCAAGAGGGCGGTGTCGAGAATATGCGCGGCAAGAAGATCGTGCATCTGCATATCGACAGCGCCTATGGCCGCGAACCGCTGCCCGCGATGCGCAAGATCGCCGAGGATTGGGGCGTCACGCTGGTGGAAATCTCCATCCCGCCACCCGGTCTGGAGCAGCAGTCGCAGTGGTTGCAAATCCGCAAGGAACGCCCTGATTGGGTGACCTTCTGGGGTGCAAGGTCGGGCATGAACTCCACCGCTATGACCAACGCGGCCCGCGTCGGGTTTCCGCGCGACCGGATGATGTATGTCACCTTCGGCGGTGCCGAAGAGGATATGGTGCCTGCCGGTGACGCCGCCATTGGCACCTATGCTGTGGCCAATGCGGTTCCGGGCCGCGACTTCCCGCTGGTCAAAGACATCATCAAGGTGGTCTATGACGAAGCTGGCGAAGGCAACATGGCCAACCCCGACCGGGTCGGCACCGTCTACTACAACCGTGGTCTTGGCGCGGCTGTCATGTGGACCGAAGCGATGAAAAACGCGCAAGAGATGCATGACAAGGTCGGCAAGGAAGTCACCGGGGCCGAGTTCCGCGACGGCTATGAGGCGCTCAACATGACGCCGAAAAAGCTGGAGGAAATTGGCATCGGCGGCATGGTCGCCCCCTTCAGCCTGAGCTGCGAAAAGCATGACGGCGCAGGGGAGTTCAAGGTGATGCAGTGGGACGGGAAACAGTTCCAGATGGTCACCGAAGACTGGGTCGCCCCACCGGATCCCACCTTTATCCGCGGGCTGGTGGAAAGCTCTGCCGCCAAATTCGCCAGCGAAAACGGCGTGACACCGCGCGACTGTTCGTAAAGCGCGCGACGGCAAACCGTGCAGGGCCGTGCCAACCGGCCCTGCACATCACATGACATGTCTTAAGGATCAGATCACGATGAGCGTTCTTGAACAGCCCGCGACAACGGACAAAGCCCCGACAAAGACCACGCCGGTCCTGGCGGTAAAGAATATCGAAGTGATCTATGACAGCGTGATCCTTGTGCTCCGCGGCGTCTCGCTTGAGGTGCCCAAGGGCCGCATCGTCGCCCTTTTGGGGGGCAATGGCGCAGGCAAAAGCACCACATTGAAATCCATTTCGACCATGCTGGCCTCGGAACGCGGCAAGGTGACCAAGGGCTCCATCGACTTTCTGGGCAAGCGCATCGACACGCTGACCCCGGTCGATCTGGTCGGCATGGGCATGGTTCAGGTGATGGAGGGCCGGATGTGCTTCGGCCATCTGACGGTCGAGGAAAACCTGATCGCCGGAGCCTATTCCCGGTCCCTGTCCAAGGCGGAAATGCGCAGCGAACTGGACCGGATCTACACCTATTTCCCCCGCCTCAAGGAACGCCGCACCAGTCAGGCAGGATATACCTCTGGCGGGGAACAACAAATGGTTGCCATCGGCCGCGCCATGATGGCCCGGCCCAATATGCTGCTGCTGGATGAACCCTCTATGGGTTTGAGGGCCGTGCCTTTGGCGTCTCGCGAACGACTAAGCCGTCGGGCAGCACTAGGTGATCAAGGTTTTAGTATGACGCTTTAGGCAGTCAGCCCACGCAAATCATAGCTGCGATGGTGCTTGCACAAAAGGCGTCCCCTTAATAGTCACCCACCGTTTTCCTGCGCCTTCGCGCGCCGTGCGCGAAAGCTTGGCAGGACGATCAGGATCGCAGCAATAACCAGCAGTGCCAGCGTTATCGGACGCTCCCAAATGAATGAAATACCATCATAAAGCTGCATTGAGCGGGCGAAGTTGTCTTCCATCATTCCGCCCAGAATGAACCCAATCAGAAGCGGGGCAAGCGGGTAGTTGGCAAACTTCAAAGCCGTGGCGCAGATACCGAACCCGACCAAAAGCAACAGCTCTGTCGCATTGTTTTGGCCGATATAAGCCCCCATCAGGGTGAAAAACAGAATGAACGGGATCAGATAGTTACGCGGCACAGCCAGAACCTTGGCGATATAGGGGATCAGCGGAAGGTTAAGGATCAGCAAGACAAGATTGCCGATGAACATCGACATGATCACCGCCCAGAAAATCTCCGGCTCATCCACCATCAGGCGCGGCCCCGGCGTCACATTCAAGGCAATAAGCGCCCCCAGAAGGATCGCGGTTGTGCCCGAGCCGGGAATGCCAAGCGTCAGCAGCGGAACGAAAGAGCCGGTGCAAGCCGCATTATTGGCGGTTTCCGGTGCAGCCAGCCCCTTGATCGAGCCTTTGCCGAACGCCTCCTGCTCGTGCTTGGGCGCGATATTGCGCTCAACCGCATAGCCCAGGAAACTGGCGATGGTCGCCCCTGCCCCGGGCAGCACACCGATGAAAAACCCTTGCAGCGATTGCCGTCCGATGACCGGCGCAATAGCCTTTGCCTCGGCGCCGGTGATGCGCAGGTCTTTGATCTCACTGTCGTCGCCTTGCAGGTTCTTTGGCCTCAGGACAAGAAACAGCGCCTCTGGCAAAGCGAACATGGCCATGGCCAGCGTGATGAACCCGAAACCGGACTGCAGGTCCATGATCCCCATGGTAAAGCGGGGCATATTGAACAGCGCGCCCTCCCCAACCGTCGCCATGATCAGCCCAATAACCGTCATGATCATGGCCTTGGCCACCTGCCCCTTGCCCGAGAAGGCCGCAATGGCAGACAGCCCAACCACCATCAGCGCGAAATACTCGGCCGAGTGAAACAGCAACGCGACCGAGGAAAGCGCGGGCGCAAATACCATCAACAGCAAAGCACCAATGGTTCCCCCTGCAAAGCTGGCAATAGCCGCAATAGTCAGCGCCTTGCCCGCCTTGCCCTGTTGCGCCATCGGATAGCCGTCAAAGCTTGAGGCGACAGTTCCCGCAACACCGGGCGCATTCAGCAGGATCGACGAGGTGGAGCCGCCAAAGATCGCACCATAGTAGACACCGGCGAGCAGGATCAGCGCAGCGGACGGATCGCCCATCGAAATCGCAATCGGGATCATGATCGCGATGATCGACATCGGCCCAAGGCCAGGTAGCATGCCAATGAAAGTACCGATCAGACAGCCACCAATGACCATCAGAAGGTTTTGCAGCGACAGGGCCGTTTGCAGGCCGATCAAAAGTCCGTCGATCATGTTAGCCCCCCAAAAAGCCTGGCAGCGGGCGCATGTAAATTCCCAGCACCTCTTGCACAAGGTACCAGACGGCAACGGTCGCAATCACCGCGACAGGGACCATGACCAGCCATTTACGTTCGCCCAGAATAAACGAGCCGAGAAGCAGAAAGGCCGAGGTCGAAAGCAAAAACCCCAGCGGCCGCAGGCAAAGCGCATAGGCAACCATAAGGCCAAGCAACAAAAGCGCCTGCCCAAGGTGGTAGTCCCACAAGCGGCGATAGTCGATCTCGGCCTCTTTCGGCGTGCTTTTTTCAAAGCCCAGAAGAATTGACAGACTGGCAACGATCCCAAGGATCGACAGGACCTTTGGGAAGGTGCTTGGCCAGATGGGATTGCGCCGCATGAAAGGCGCAAGGCTGCTGTCCATGGTGAACCAGGCGGCATATCCGTATGCAAGGCAGACGCCCAGCAAGATCAACGCTATCCAGCGGTCCAGTGCCATGTTTTCCCTTCCCATTGGCAAGATACGGCAGGGCGCAGTATCGCCCTGCCGATTGGCTAGATCACAGGAAGCCAAGCTTTTTCATCAGATCGCCGATGACTTTCTCCTGACCTTCAAGGAAGGTGCGGAATTCATCGCCCGAGTTATGGATGTTGACCCAACCGTTGCGGGCGCGCACCTCTTCCCATTCGGGCGTCTCATACATCTTGGCGATGGCATCCTGATACATGGCCAGCGTGTCCTCGGGCAGGCCGGGGGCCGCAAAGAACCCGCGCCAGTTGACAAAGGTGGTGTCGATGCCCTGCTCTTTCATTGTCATCACATCAGGGGCCGCATCAATGCGGTCGTCGGATGTCACGCCAATGATCTTGACCTCACCCGCCTTGGCCAATTCAACAGCTTCGGAAAACCCGGTAGACAGCGCTGCGATTTCGCCTGAAAGCAGCGCCGCCATGGCTTTGCCGCCCGCATCATAGGGGATGTACTTGACCGCAAGCGCATCCTTGCCGGCCGCCTCCATGACCATGGCCGCCACAAGGTGATCCATGCCGCCCGGCACCGAACCACCGCCGATTGCTGTGCCAGACGGGTCAGCGTCAAAGGCCGCCAGCAGATCGGCCATTGAATTGATCGGGCTGTCCTTGCCCACAACGATGGCCGCATAGTCCCCGATTGTGCCGGACACAAGTGTCAGATCGCGGAAGTTATGCGGAAACACACCCGTTAGGGATCGGATCACGATGGGCGTCGAATTCACCATCAACGTACCGTGGTTGCTGTCGGCGTTTTCAATCAGATAGCCGATGGCCTTACCGCCACCACCGCCGGACATGTTTTCATAAGACGCGGTGCCAACCAGCCCTGCTTTGGTCAGTGCTTCGCCCGTGCCGCGTGCTGTGCCGTCCCAGCCACCACCAGCGCCGCCGGGGATCAGAAAGTGGATGCTATCCAGAACCTTATGGCTATCGGCTGCCGCAATACCGCTAAGCCCAACGGCGGCCACAGCCGCAAGAAGGGCGCGGCGGCCCAGTGTAAATTTCGTCATTTTGTCCTCCCATTTGACAACTGCCCGCGTAGCGGCTCAGTTGATCCGAAGAAAAGCACCCGAACCTGACACTAACCTGTCACACTTGAACATTCGTGCGGAGATGGGATGAAATTTCTTCTGATCGAAGACAACAAGGACCTTGCCAACGCGGTTGTTTCGCGCATGCGCCTGGACGGTCATGTTATTGATCATGCAGAGAAATTAGATGATGCGAAAGCCTATGTAGCCACTGCGGACTATGACCTGATCCTGCTTGATATAATGCTGCCCGATGGTGATGGCCGCGCCTTCCTGCAGCAGCAGCGCGCCCGAGGGCTGGATACGCCGGTGATTGTTCTGACGGCGCGCAGCCAGATATCAGATCGAATCGGATCGCTTGATCTTGGCGCGGATGACTATGTCACGAAACCGTTTGACCACGCCGAGCTACAAGCGCGCTGCCGTGCTGTCCTACGCCGAAAATCCGGCAACTCAACAACCCGAATTGAACTTGGCGGGGTGGTGTTTGATCCGGTGGCCGGGCATCTGACCATTGATAGCGAAGCCGTCACGCTGCGAAATCGGGAACTGCGACTTCTTGAGCTTTTCCTCAATGCGCCGGGGCAAGTGTTTTCCAAACACAAGCTTGCGGACCGCTTGTTCTCATTCGACGACGACGTGTCGGAAAACGCGATTGAGGTTTATATCGGCCGACTGCGCAAGCATCTGCGCCCCTCGGCCCTCAGGATCACGACGCTGCGCGGGCTTGGCTATCGGCTGGACCAAGATGACTAGTCCGGTGGTGTCCGGTTCCCTGCGCAACCGCCTGGTGTTGACGCTGATCGGCGGGGCTGCCCTGCTTGCGCTTTTGTTGTTTTTCGCGGTGCGAAACTACGCGATGCTGGTCGCACAACAAGGGCAGGACAATATCCTAGACGCATCGGTCACCTCTATGCTGGATGCCGCTGCGATCCGCGACGGGGCGGTGGAACTTGACCTTCCGTATTCGGCATTCTCCATGCTGACCACTCCCGCAGACGACAGGGTTTTTTACGCGATACTGCGGGATGGTGAATTTCTGTCAGGGTATGAAGATCTGGCATTTTTTGACGACGCAACGTTCCAATCCGGCAACTTTCGCGGCGCGGAAGTTCGGAAAGTCAGCGCCGACCGTATCCTGATTGGCGAGAACGAGCGCACGAAAATCCAGATTGTTCTGGCCCAGACACAAGATGCCCTGTCAGAGACGCTAAACCAGATTTCGCGCAACGCCGCCCTTTTGGGGATCGGGTTCTTTGCGCTTGCCGCCGCGCTTTCCTTTTGGGCAACGTCAGCAACCATCGGTCAGCTTGGCAGGCTGACCAGCTCCGTCACCCGGCGCGGCCCGCAGGATCTTGGGCCGTTCACCAAACCGGTCCCACGGGAAATGGCCCCCCTTGTGGCCTCGTTGAATTCTCTGATGGGGCGGCTTGATCAGTCACTCAGCCAATCTGAAGACTTTATCGCAGAAGCCGCACATCGGGTGCGCACACCTTTAGCAACAGTCCGGTCATACGCAGAAGCCACATTGCAGCGTGTTGACAAGGAAGAAAACCGCGAGGCAATGCGCTCCATGGTGAAGGCCATTGATGAAGCCTCGCGCGCGGCCGGTCAGTTGCTGGATCATGCGATGACAACCTTTCGGGCCGATCATCTGGAACGCCAGGATATCGACCTTACCGAATTGGCGCGCGATCTGGTTCAGCGCATGATGCCAATCGCCGAGATGAAAGATCTGTCGCTCTCATTGCACGGGGACCCGCACGTCCCCTATTCCGGCGATCCCATCCTGATGCAGAACGCAGTGCGCAACCTGATCGACAACGCGATGAAATACGGGCCGGTCGAAAGCAGCATCGAAATCACCGTTTCAAACGCGCCATCGCCCAGGATCACGGTCTGCGATCACGGCCCTGGCTTTCCAACGGATGAAATAGAAAACCTGACTGCGCGGTTCCAGCGCGGGGCCAATGCGACGGACACCATTGGATCAGGCCTTGGGCTCACCATAGCGCGGGACGTCGCTTCGGCTCATGGCGGCGTCATCGAGCTTAAAAACCAAACCGGAGGCGGCGCATGCGTAACCTTATCGCTTTAGCCATGGTCGTCCTGTCTCAAGCCGTCTGGGCCGATGAATGGGAGGACCGGCAGATCTTCAACACGGCAGGCACGGTGACAACCCTGCGCATTATTTCCAGCACCGACACCGACCTGTTTCAGCCACTGATCGAGGCGTTTGTGGCGCAAAGCCCGGGGGTCACCATCGAATACCTTGTGACCGGCACAGCGGATATTGATAAACGCGTCCGGGCCACGCCAGAGGCTTTTGACATTGCAATCTCCAGCGCCATGGACCTGCAGCTAAAGCTCGCAAATGACGGATTTGCCCTGCCCTTGGAAGACGTGGTCCACCCTGCCTGGGCAGAGTGGCGGCAAAGCCTGTTCGCCTTTACCTCTGAACCGGCCGCCATCGTGATCAACAAGGCCGCGTTTGACGGATTGCCCATCCCACAGACGCGGCAAGACCTGATCGAGGCGTTACGGGCAAGGCCAGACCTCTTCAGAAACCGGGTCGGCACATACGACGTGCGAAAATCTGGGCTGGGCTATCTGTTTGCGACACAAGACGCCCGAGCCTCCGAAACCTTCTGGAGGCTGATGGAAGTGATGGGCGCACTTGATGTGCGGCTGTATTGCTGTTCGGGTGAGATGATAGACGATCTGACCGATGGCACACTTGCCGTCGCCTATAATGTGCTTGGCAGCTATGCAGAGGCCCGTGTCGAAAACCGAGACAAGCTTGACATAATCTTGCCCGCCGATTTCCCGACAACAATGATGCGCACCGCCCTGGTCTCCAGCGCCACAAAGGACCCTGAAACCGCCCAGCGTTTCATACAGTTTCTGGTCGCATTTCAGTCTCGCCCAACCGAAGAAACCCACTCACTGCCACCGCTGCAGGGCAGCCAAAACAGCGCGGAACGCGCAACCATTGCCCTTGAGGCTTCGCTTTTGACTTTCCTCGATACCTTAAAGCGCGACAAATTCATTGCCGAATGGGAAAGCGCGTTAATTCAACGCTAAAAGCGGCTCGTGCC
Source organism: Halovulum sp. GXIMD14793 (assembly GCF_054457435.1). Lineage (NCBI taxonomy): Bacteria > Pseudomonadati > Pseudomonadota > Alphaproteobacteria > Rhodobacterales > Paracoccaceae > Halovulum > Halovulum sp. GXIMD14793. The sequence continues at coordinate 16,873 of NZ_JBTLNE010000027.1, forward strand.
TTTGGCGGTGCAAAGATGCGGAAGGTTCTTGTTCTCTAGCTTTCTCCACCTAAAGCGTTTCGGGATAAACCTGAGACAAAAGATTATCCTGAAACGCAGTGATAAGCCTATATGGTGTACGCGTTTCGATTTTATGTGATGTCTCAAGGTAAACTCGAAACGCTTTAAAAAGCGCAGTGCAGGACATCCGGCTCCATGGGATGAGGCAGTGCAATGGGAGAAATTTGACTTTATCTTCAGCCCACGCACAAGGCCCGCAAACAAACTTTTGCTGCCCAAGCCATCATCATAAATGGGAGAAAAATTCAAATGGAGCGGGCGAGGCGATTCGAACGCCCGACCCTTACCTTGGCAAGGTAATGCTCTACCCCTGAGCTACGCCCGCTCTCTTGAACGTGTGGCGGTTATAAGGATTCGTGCGGGACGTTCAAGCGGAAAAATGCACGCACTCAGTTACCATCGCGCTCACGCTTTGGCGGCGGACGCCAGGCGCGCTCGGCCTGATCGTTAAACTCGGTTCTAAGACCACTGACCGCGGCGTTCAAATCAGCGTTCAGTTCGCGGGCCTTGGCCAGATAGGCCTGATTGTCCGTCAGGTCGAGATCGGGGTCCCACAGCGCCGCCAGCTCTGCCAGATGCCTGCGATCCTGATCCGCATAGGTTTTGGCGGTCTTATGCACCGCAAAAGGATGGTGCCCCAGGGCGATCAGGGCATAGCGGCCGGCGCGGATCGAACTGTCAAACGCCTCGCGCACGATCTGGCGCGCACCGGCGGCATAAAGCTGAAACGTGTGGATGCGGTCATAGGCGCGGGCAACGATGCGGACATTCGGATGTTCCCGCGTGACATAGCGCACCAGCTCGACCGACTTGGCCTTGTCATCCAATGCCACAATCAGCACCTGCGCATCCCGAATACCGGCCGCCAGCAGCAATTCCGGACGGGACGGATCGCCAAAATACCCCTCCACCCCGACCTTGCGCAGCCCGGCGATCAGATCGTTATGATTGTCCAAGACCACCGTGCGATGGCCCTGTGACATCAACAGCCGGTTCACCACCTGACCAAAGCGCCCAAGCCCTGCAATGATCACAGGGGCGGAGCGGTCAATCGTATCCTCGGGCGGCTTTTCCACGGTGATGCGGTGCGCAATCACCTTGTCAAAGAAGATGAACAGCGCCGGGGTGAACAGCATCGACAAGGCAATGATCAGCGACAGCCAATCGGCCAGTTCCTCACCCAGCACCGCGTTCTGGGTCGAAAAATTCAGCAGCACAAAGCCAAACTCGCCCGCCTGCGCCAAGGACAGCCCGAAAAGCCACAGATCAGCGCGGGCCAGCTTGAAGACCAGGCCAAGCAGCATCAGGATGACGAACTTCCCCGCCATCAGGGCCAGCACCAGCCCCAAGATCATCATCGGCGTGCCAAACAGCAGGCCAAAGTCGATCCCTGCCCCCACGGTGATAAAGAACAGGCCCAGAAGCAGCCCCTTGAACGGCGCGATATTCGATTCCAGTTCATGCCGGTATTCGCTGTTGGCCAGCACCACACCGGCCAGAAAGGTGCCCAAAGCCGGGGACAGGCCCACAGCGTTCATCGCCAGCGCAATGCTGACCACCAGCAACAGAGCGGCGGCGGTGAAAATCTCCTGCAGATGCGCATGGGCAATGAACCGAAAGATCGGGCGGGTCAGGTAATGCCCGCCGGCTACAATCGCTCCCACCGTGCCCAGAACGATCAAGGTTACCGCCCAGCCGGGCAGACCGTCGATCATGCTGGACATCGACGCATGACCGTCTCCCTCATGCGGGGTGGCATGCATCAGCTCTGGCATGGCCAGAAGCGGGATGATGGCCAGCATCGGGATCACAGCGATATCCTGCGCCAGCAGTACCGAAAACGCAGACCGCCCGCCCTCGGTCGGTTGCAGACCTTTTTCATCAAGCGTCTGCATCACGATCGCGGTGGAGGACAGCGCCAGCACCAATCCCACCGCCAGCGCCACGGTCAAAGGCTGACCCAGAGCAATCGCGGCAATCGCCACCGCAAGGGTTGTCAGGCCAATCTGCAAACCGCCCAGACCAAACAACCGCGTCCGCATCGCCCAAAGCGCACGCGGATCCAGTTCCAGCCCGATCAGGAACAGCATCATTACCACGCCAAACTCAGCATAATGCCGAAGGTTCTCTGTCTCGGCCCCCACAAGACCCAATACCGGGCCGATCACCACACCGGCGATCAGATATCCCAGCACCGATCCCAGCCCCAACCGGTTCGCAACCGGCACGGCCACCACGGCTGCTGCAAGATAGACCGTGGCCTGAAACAGCAGCCCTTCCATCAGCTGCCCCGTGTCAGTTGATCAAGATGACCGGTCAACTGATTAAGCTCCTGCGCGGCATCAATATCCAGCCGCTCCTCCTGCAAGGCAGCAACCAGCCGCCGCCATTCTGCCACATGGGTGCCGACGCGCCCGTCCTCCTGCGCAGCCCTTGCGTCATACAGAACAAAGGGCGGCAGATAGGTCATGCCGCAGAAAAACGCCGTCTGCTCAATCGGGCGCAGCAATTCGCGCAACGAATGATTGTTGAACCCGTCCTCGGAATAATCCTCCTGCCGCGCGGCTGAGGTTGTGGCGCAGAACATCACCTTGCCATGCAGCGCTGTGCCGCCGGGGCCAAAGGCAAAGCCATGCTCCAGCACGATATCCTGCCACTGTTTCAGGATCGGCGGGGTGGAGTACCAGAACAGCGGGAACATAAAGACGATAATGTCATGTTCGCGCAGCCGCGCCTGCTCCTGATCGATCTTTATGAAACTGTCGGGATAGTCTTCGTAAAGATCGATCAGTGTGACATTGGCCATGCGTTTCGTGGCCCGCGCCAGCGGCTGATTAACCTCGGACGCTTCAAGGTTGGGATGCGCAAACAGGACGAGGATGCGGTTATGGTGGTCAGATTGCGTCACGCCGTGGCCTCTTGTTGCGGTCAACTGCTTGATAGCGCGGCGGGTTTGCCAGGTCGAGGGGCTGGCGCAGAACAAGTCAAGAACATACCTTTTCTTTGCGTCCCACCCGCGTTACACCTGAGGGCATGAGTGATGCATCTGACTCGGATGATTTTGACGCGTGGGAAGGCAGCAGCCTGTCGCAACGCGCCATGGCGCAACGCCCCACGCCCTATCTTGACGGGCTGAACCCCGACCAACGCGCGGCGGTCGAGGCATTGGACGGCCCGGTTCTGGTCCTCGCCGGGGCCGGCACCGGCAAGACCCGCGCCTTGACCACCCGCATCGCGCATCTGTTGAACACCGGCACAGCCCGGCCCAATGAAATTCTGGCGGTGACCTTCACCAACAAGGCCGCGCGCGAGATGAAGGACCGCATCGGCCAGCATATCGGCGGCGTGATCGAGGGAATGCCATGGCTGGGCACCTTCCATTCGATCTGCGTAAAGCTCTTGCGCCGCCACGCCGAACTGGTCGATCTGAAGTCAAACTTCACCATTCTGGACACCGACGATCAGATCCGCCTGCTGAAACAACTGATCCAGGCCGAGAATATCGACGAAAAACGCTGGCCCGCCCGGATGCTGGCCGGGCTGATCGATCATTGGAAAAACCGGGGCTGGACACCGGACAAGGTGCCCTCGTCCGAGGCGGCGGCCTATAACCACCGCGGGACCGAGTTTTACGAGCTTTACCAGCAACGCCTGCTGACCCTGAACGCCGTCGATTTCGGCGACCTGCTGCTGCACGTCCTGACCATCTTTCAAACCCACAGCGATGTGCTAGAGAAATACCAGCGCTGGTTCCGCTATATCCTTGTGGACGAATATCAGGACACCAATGTCTCGCAATATCTGTGGCTGCGGCTGCTGGCGGGCGGGCACAAGAATATCTGCGTTGTCGGCGATGACGACCAGTCAATTTATGGCTGGCGCGGGGCCGAGGTGGGCAACATCCTGCGGTTCGAAAAGGACTTTCCGGGGGCCGAGGTTGTGCGGCTGGAACAAAACTACCGCTCCACCCCGCATATCCTTGCCGCCGCCTCGGGCGTGATCGCCGGGAATGAGGACCGGCTGGGCAAGACCCTTTGGACCGAAGCGGCCGATGGCGAAAAGGTCCGCCTGATCGGTCATTGGGATGGCGAGGAAGAGGCGCGCTGGATCGGCGAGGATATCGAAGCCTTCCAGAACGGCACCCGCGGCCATGACCCCTATTCGCTGGATGACATGGCGATCCTTGTCCGCGCCTCCTACCAGATGCGCGCCTTTGAGGATCGCTTTCTGACCATCGGCCTGCCCTATCGCGTCATCGGCGGCCCGCGCTTTTATGAGCGGATGGAAATCCGCGATGCCATGGCCTATTTCCGCGTCGTGGTCAGCCCTGATGACGACCTCGCGTTTGAGCGGATTGTGAACACGCCCAAGCGGGGCCTCGGCGACAAGGCCATCCAGACCCTGAACCTGATCGCGCGCGAGCATCGTACCAGCCTGCTGGATGCCGCGCACCTTGCAGTGCGCGACAAGGCCCTGACGGCACGGGCCTGCAACTCGCTGGGCGCGCTGGTCGAAAGCTTCGACCGCTGGTCCGCGATGCTGCAGGACGGGCATGACCATGTCGAACTGGCTGAGGTCATTCTGGACGAATCCGGCTATACCGATCACTGGAAGAACGACAAATCGCCCGAAGCTCCGGGCCGTCTGGACAACCTGAAAGAACTGGTCAAGGCATTGGGAGAGTTCGAGAACCTACAAGGTTTCCTTGAACATATCAGCCTTGTGATGGAAAACGAAAACGACGAACCCGGCGCCAAAATCTCCATCATGACGCTCCACGGGGCCAAGGGTCTGGAGTTTCCCATCGTCTATCTGCCAGGGTGGGAGGATGGCCTGTTCCCCTCCCAACGCTCCATGGATGAAAGCGGCCTAAAAGGGCTAGAGGAAGAACGGCGTCTGGCCTATGTCGGCATCACACGGGCCGAGGAACTTTGCACCATCAGTTTTGCGGCCAATCGCCGGGTCTATAACCAATGGCAATCCGCCCTGCCCTCACGCTTTATCGACGAGTTGCCCGCCCCTCATGTCGATGTCCTGACCCAGCCCGGCCTCTATGCCGGGGGCTATGGGGCGGCGGCCAGCAACACGTTGCAGGATCAGGCCGCCCGCGCGGATGTCTACAACTCCCCCGGGTGGAAACGGCTTCAGGCCAGGCAGGGCCAGCACGGCATGTCGCAACCGCGCGAGGCACGCAACATGGTGATCGACGCCGAGGCCATTAGCCCCTACCAGCTTGGCGAGCGGGTGTTTCACCAGAAATTCGGCTATGGCGCGGTGATCGAGATCGAAGGCGACAAACTGACCGTCGCCTTTGAAAAAGCAGGCACCAAAAATGTCGTCGCGGCTTATGTCAGCCCAGCGGACGCGGTGCCGTTCTGAAGTTGCACCGGCAGACTGCGGCGTTTTACTAGATGCTCAACCTCAACACTGCGGCCTGTCAAAGGTTATCGCTATATTTAACCTCGCAATAAACCTGAAACATCAGACCACCTAACACGGTGAAATCTCGGATTTCAGGCTGCGTTAGATGACTAAGTTTTTCGTATGACGCTCTAACTCTGCGACCTCAGAAGTCGAATAACTCACTTAAAGCGTTTCGGGATAAACCTGAGACAAAAGATTATCCTGAAACGCAGTGATAAGCCTATATGGTGTACGCGTTTCGATTTTATGTGATGTCTCAAGGTAAACTCGAAACGCTTTAACATGGAGCTTTTCCGCTTTTTTGGCGCCCTGTGATCTTTGTGGTCATCACGATATGACACGCTTGGGCTGACCTCTGCCGAACGGTCGATTATCTTCTCCAACTCGCCTCGGTCCAGCCAAACGCCACGACATCTGGGGCAATAGTCGATCTCGACGCCGCTGCGCTCCGTGACCACGAGGACTTCTCCGTCAATTGGTCATTTCATATTATTATCAGTTCCTTTCTGGCTTTTCTTTCACTTACTTTAGGGTTCGCCAAAACACTGGAACAAGGCCAACCCCTGGACCGCCGTCTCGCAAACTCGGGTTGCGCAGTGACTGCCTATGACTGATAGATCGCCATGACGGGCAGATATTAAAATAGAAAATATCAATCAAATTTAATTGGAAATACCCATCAAGTACCTCAAGGCGCTACTCGACTGTCACCAAGCCTCGGAACCTCTCATAAGCAACAGACTTGGCAACTTCGCCAATGCGCTTGATCAAGTCGCCATGGGCTGATCGATGCCGCCAGACAAGGCCAATCGACCGGGTAAACTGATCATTGCGGAAGCTCAGTGTTTTGACATCGCCCGTATCTTCGGAGACCTCGGAATTGACATAAAGGGCCGGCAGAAATGCGACCCCCATATTCAAAGCCGCCATATGCCGAAGCGCATCAAGACTGGTTCCCTCATAATCCTGCCGGAGATTTCCACCAACTTCCTCACTCAAAGCCGAGACCTGGCTCTGCAGCAGGTAACCGCTTGAAAGCGCAAGCATATCCTCGCCAGTAAGATCAGCGTCCGTCACAGTAACCTTGCGGGTCATCGGGTGGTCCTGTGCCACAACCAGTTTCAAAGGTTCACGGAACAGCCTTTTTACTGCCAGATCAGAAGAGCGCACGGGCAACTGGGTCAGGATCAGATCATGCCGCCCTTCAAGAAGTTCATCTTGCAGAACCAAGGGGGCAGCATCTCGCACAACAACCTTCAGTGCGGGGTAATCTTCATGTAGACGGCGCATGACAAAAGGTAGGAAATACGGCCCCAAAGTGGGGGTCGATCCAAGCCGGATGGTCACATGGGTTCCGTCCCGCGCGCCAGCAGCATGCGCATGAAGCACTGCGGCTTCCTCAATCACCTTGCGGGCCTGCTCCAGCACCCGTCGCCCCCCTGGTGTCAGCACCGCGCCGCGCCGCCCCCGCTCAACCAGTTCCAGCCCCAGCGCCCCCTCAAGCGCGACGATCTGCTGGCTGAGCGATGGCTGGCTGACCCCAACACGTTCGGCCGCACGTCTGAAGTTGTGCATATCAGCCAAAGCAACGAAATATCTCAGTTGCTTAAGCGTGAAATCATTGGACATGTCTCATCCTCCAAATACGCTAGATAAGTTTTTCCTATGCTACTTTAAGGTTTGATAAGCTTCTTATCGCCGAATTCGACCCCATATCGGACTATCGAACAATATCTGTTCGGCAACTCGAAGACGGAGGACATCATGAAGAAAAGGAACATCTCAAAGACTTCGCTTATCGCACATATCAAAAGTCTGCGCGTGCGGCATCGCGAGATTGATGCCAGGATTGACACCGAACAAATGAGGCCATCACCCGATACGATGACAATCCGCTACCTCAAGAAAAAACGTCTTGGCCTGCGCGATGCGATCAGTGGTGCGACAGCCATGCTAAGACGCAACAGCGCCGGACAGGCATCCACAGTCTGACAGATTGCTCAAACGGTAAGCAGCATTTGTTGCTTTCATAGCATCCACCTCAGGACGGCTATAAACGTGATGCTAAAGGCTTGATGCAAAGCCGAAAATGCAAAAAAGGGGCCCCCGAAGTGGCCCCTTCCTCTGCTCAGGCTGCAGCAAACCAGCCCTTCTTACAGAGTCCCTCGTGGATCATTGTAAAGCGCCTCACGGATCGAGGCGCGCAGCGCGTGACGGCTCAGGCCGATATCGGCCAGGTCACGGTCGCTCAGCGATGCCAGTTCAGACAAAGAGCGTTGATACAGGCGATAGCGGGCATACCGCTCTGCGATGTTGGTTTTGATGGCCGAGAAACGGTCGGTCAGACTGTTGCGGCCAGCGAAGCTTTGGGTCAGGTCGGTCATGGGTCTATCCTTTTGCGCAGATGCAAGTTGGGGGGGGTCAGCTGGCAAAGGCCGCGCGTCGGGCGGTTTCTTTTAGCTTGCCGGGATCGATATCCAGATCCCACAAGGTTTCATAAGGCAGGCCCCGCAGAACCCGCAGGGTCTTACGATAGCGCGCATAGCGAACGACGGCATGCGCTGCGTTGGTCAGAAGCGCCGCAGGGTTAGCGCTGATCGATGTCCGGGTCTGTACAAGTTGTGTCATGGTCTACCTCAATCCAAGCGGATGCGACCGCTTCTTTGTGCAATGCAACATGACCAATTGAGATAAGATTACAACGCATGGGAAAGCATTCCCGTCATGCAAAAAACGCATGCCTTAGCGGCCATCGAAAATTCCGGAAGAATCCCAAGGCTTTACTATCCATTTGTATAGTTAACGCGTTTTGAATATCTGCAGAAAACCGCTCCAAACCGGCATAAACCCGCCGGAATGGCCCTGTTACACGGCCTAACCGCCTTGCAGACTGTCCTGATCCACCGGACAACCAACCCTGGCGGCGGCTCGCGCGCGCTGCATATCCACCGAATTGGGGCAGAACGCCTGCTGCCCTTCAATCGTGAAAGCCCCGATCGCGGCCTGCCCCTCATCTGACAAAAACCACTCGATCAGCGCCTGGCTGGCGGCGGATTTCACATGCGGGTGCCGGTCCGGGTTGACCGCGATAATGCCATAGGGGTTGAACAACACTTTATCGCCGGACATCCGCACGTTATGGGCCCGCTTGTTGCCAAAGGTGATCCAGGTGCCGCGGTCGGTCAGGACATAAGCCCCCATCGCCACCGCGATATTCAGCGTCGTGCCCATTCCGGCCCCGGTCTCTCGATACCAATCGCCCTGCGGCTGGATCTCGGCCGCCTGCCACAACTCCTGCTCTTTCTTATGGGTGCCGCTGTCATCCCCGCGCGAGGCAAAAGCAACGCCAGCCTCTGCAATCCGCTGAAACGCCTGAACGGCAGTGCCAGCGCCCGCGACATCGGCAGGATCATCCGTCGGGCCAACGATGACAAAGTCATTATACATCACATCGAACCGCTCTAGCCCGTGCCCTTCGGCGACAAAAGCATCCTCCGAGGTTCGGTGATGCACCAGCAACACATCCGCATCACCGTTGCGCGCAATGCGCAGCGCCTGCCCCGTGCCGACAGCGATCACCTCAACCTTATGACCGGTACGTTCCTCAAAGATCGGCAGAATGGCCGCTAGTAATCCCGAATTCTGTGTCGAGGTGGTCGAGGCCAAACGGATGGTCTCCGCCTGCAAGGGCAGCGCCAGCGCCATCAGCATTACGGTAAGACGGATCATATCTGCCCCTCCAGATAAGCGCGCGCCGCGTCACTGGCGGGCGCGGCAAAGAATGCCTCCGCCTGGGCCTGTTCTGCAAGCTTGCCTTCGTTGAAAAACAGCACCTCATCGGCAAGGCGCCGAGCCTGACCAATATCATGGGTGGCGATCAGCACCTTGACGCCATCGGACACGACCTGACGGATCATATACTCCAAGGCGCGGGTCGAGGCCGGGTCAAGGCTGGCAGACGGCTCATCCATCAGCAGTGCCTGCGGTTCGATCACCAAGGCGCGCGCCATCGCCATGCGCTGACGTTCGCCGCCTGACAGGCGCGCGGCAGGCTGATGCTCTTTGCCGGTCAGGCGCGCCAGATCCAGCACGCGCGCCACCCGGGATGCGACCTCGCCCAGACCCAGGGCTTGCAGAGGAAAGGCCACATTCTGCGCGACCGAGCGGCGCAGGATCGGTGTGTTCTGGAACATGAAACCGCGTTCGGCCCGCGTTGCATCCGCACGGCGTCCGCCCCAGCTGACGCGCCCCTGACTGACCGGCAGCAATCCATGCGACAGGCGCAGGAACAGGCTTTTTCCAGCCCCATTCGCCCCCATCACAACGGTAATCCCCTGCCCCGCAACCTGCAGGTCCAGCGGACCAAGCAGCGTCCGGCCATCAGCGGCAAAACCAGCCCCATCCAGATGCAAAGCAGCGCTCATGCCGCGTGATACCTTTGGCCGATCCGGGCCAGCCCATGCATGGCGATGTTCACCACAAAGGCCAGTGCGATCAGGATCAGGCCAAGGGCCATGGCCAGTTCCAGATTGCCCTTTGAGGTTTCCAGCGCAATCGTTGTGGTCATCACCCGAGTAACGCCGTTGATATTCCCGCCGACGATCAGCACCGCGCCAACCTCGGCAATGGCGCGGCCAAACCCGGCCAGCACGGCCGTCGCAACACCAAACCGTGCATCCCAAAGCACCGTACGCAACGTCAACCAGCGACTGGCCGAAACGGAGAGCAGCAGGTCGCGATACTCCCGATGGATCGGCAGCACCGCTTCGCGTGTCAGGGCGGTGATAATGGGAATGATCAGAATGGTCTGGGCAATGACCATCGCGGTTGGCGTAAAGAGCAACCCCCATTCCCCCAGCGGCCCGGCCCGGCTGAGGGTCAGGTAGACAAACAGACCCACCACAACCGGCGGCAGCGCCATAAGGGCTGTGGAACTGACCACCATAACACCGCGCCCCGGAAAGCGCCATATCGCCAGGACCGCCCCCAAAGGTGCGCCGACCAGCGTGGCCAGAGCCACCGCTGTCAGACTGACCTTCAGCGACAGGATAACGATGCCGAAAAGCACCGAGTCGCCTTCCAGCACAAGATTGATGGCCTGTTGTACTGTTTCCATCCGTCCTCCGTTCCGCGCGACCATAATCACATGCGCGCGGACTGGCCAGCGGGACACGCTCTGTCGAGACCTCTTGCACTTAAGATGCACTTGCCTATGGTCTGTGCAGACGAATCTAAAGGCGCAAAAAGCGTCTGATCTGCAACAAGGGAGTGTTGTTATGAAAAAAATCCTTTTGGCGACAACCGCCGCTGCCATGGTGGCAGGCACGGCGATGGCCGACGGGCACGCGGTTAAGGTTGGTGTCATCCTTGGCTTCACCGGACCGATTGAATCGATCACGCCTTCCATGGCGGACAGCGCCGAACTGGCGATGAAAGAAGCATCGGACAGCGGCGCGTTCCTGGACGGCAAGGTGATCGAGTCTGTTCGCGCAGATTCGACCTGTGTCGACGCCCCGGCTGCAACAGCTGCGGCAGAACGCCTGATCACATCTGAGGGCGTTGTTGCAATCATGGGCGCGGATTGTTCCGGCGTGACCACGGCGATTGCAAATAACGTTGCTGTCCCCAACGGTGTCGTAATGGTGTCGCCCTCGGCCACCAGCCCGGCGCTGTCGACCATTGACGACAAAGACCTGTTCTTCCGCACCTCGCCTTCGGATGCCCGTCAGGGCGATGTTCTTGCCAATATCCTGATGGATCGCGGGATCAAGTCTGCGGCTGTGACCTACACCAATAACGACTATGGCAAGGGCTTCTCGGACGCGTTTATCGCAGCTTATGAAGGGCTTGGCGGTGAGGTTACGATCAACGCAGCACACGAAGACGGCAAAGGCGACTACTCTGCCGAGGTTGGTGCACTTGCTGCCGCAGGCGGCGATATTCTGGTCGTGCTCGGCTATGCCGATCAGGGCGGCGTCGGGATCATCCGTACCTCGGTCGACACAGGCGCATTCGAAACCTTCGCTCTGGGCGACGGCATGTATGCGGACAGCCTGCTTGAGGCTATTGGCGACGATCTGAACGGCACCATCGGCTCCGTGCCCTGGTCCGAAGGCGATGGCACAGACGCGTTCAACGCGCTTGCCGAAGCGGCCGGTTTGGACCCCAACAGCAGCTATACGCGCGAAAGCTATGACGCGGCGGCGCTGATCGCGCTGGCAATGCAGAAAGGCGGCTCTGCCGACCGTGCTGCTGTTGCTGCGAACCTGCTTGATGTAGCCAACGCACCGGGCGAGAAGATCCTTCCGGGTGAACTGGCCAAGGGTTTGAAAATCCTCGCTGAAGGTGGCGATATCGACTATGTCGGCGCAACCAATGTCGAGCTGATCGGACCGGGCGAAGCTGCCGGCACCTATCGCGAGTATGAGGTCAAAGGTGGCGAATACACCACCGCTGGCTTCCGCTGAGACCGCTGGTCTGAACGGATGACACCACCCAGGAGGCGGCATACGCCTCCTGGGTTTTCTTTAAGAGGTATCGCATGATCCGGGTCGATGATCTGCACATGCATTTCGGGGGCATCCGTGCTGTTGACGGGGCGTCTCTGGAAATCGAAAAAGGCTCCATCACTGGGTTGATTGGGCCGAACGGGGCGGGCAAGACCACCTTGTTCAACGTGGTCGCCGGGCATTACACGCCGACCTCGGGCCGTGTCTTTCTGGATGGACAGGATATCACGGGGCTGCCGCCGCATGACCTGTTTGGCAAAGGTCTGCTGCGCACCTTTCAGATAGCGCATGAATTCTCAACCCTGTCGGTCCGGGAAAACCTGATGATGGTTCCCGGCAACCAGTCGGGGGAAGGGCTTTGGGATGCCTGGTTCAAGGGCAAGAAGGTCCGTGAGGAAGAGGCTGACATCCGGCGCAAAGCCGATGAAGTCATTGAGTTCCTTGAAATTTCCCATGTAGCTGACGAGCTGGCGGGCAATCTGTCCGGCGGGCAGAAGAAGCTGCTGGAACTGGGGCGCACCATGATGGTCGACGCCAAGATCGTGTTTCTGGACGAGGTCGGCGCGGGCGTGAACCGTACCCTTCTGAACACCATTGGCGACGCAATTCTGCGGCTGAACAAGGAACGCGGCTACACGTTTTGCATGATCGAACACGACATGGATTTCATCGCGCGCCTCTGCGATCCGGTCATCGTGATGGCCGAGGGCAAGGTCCTGATGGAGGGTCCGGTCGAGGCGGTGAAGACCGACGAACGGGTGATCGAGGCCTATCTGGGAACAGGGCTGAAGAACAAGCCGGAGGCGGTGGAATGACCCGGGAAATCGGGTGCCAGCAAGCGTCTGGCATGCGTATGGCAAGCGTATGGCAGAAAAGCCAGCCCTGCGCGACCGCATCTGTCCTGCTTGGGACGCTCTGCTATGGCGCTGCGGCGATGGCGCAGGATACGCAACCGGGCCTGCTGGCCACCATGGAATATGGATCGCAGATCATCGAAATCCTCGACGACGGCACCTGGCGCTTTGAAGCTGGCACTGCGGTCTTGCCCCCCCTGGACGACAAACCTAAATGCTTCACTATCAGCGGAGGTCAGGCCACGTTCTGCCCGACTGACACAGACTGGGGACGCGGCGTCGTTATGGCGTCAGATGGCGGGCAGGAGCATGTCTATGACCTAGGCCAGGGGCTGAACCTGTCGATCTATTATGATCCGGCTTACGGGCATGAAGGTGATCTTGAGTATTGGGAAGATGTCAGGGACACGGGTTTGGCGGGCGGTCTTATAAATTGGGCTGCCGAGGCGCTGACCGGTTTGGACATCGAAAATGAGCAGATCACCATCATGGATGATACGGTCTATACCGAGCATGCAACCGGTTCTGATGACCTGGAGCGGATTTTCTATGCAGAGCTGCTGGGCAAGAATGACTCTCTTTATATCGAATTGACGGCTGTAAGCTATGGCATTGTAGGGGAGCCCGACGAGCTTTGGGCCAGGTTCGATGCCATCCGGAAAACACTGAATGACAGTATCACCATATCAGGCAAGCCCCTGACCGAGATACGTGCCAGCCAGGAGCAGGCAGAATGAGTACACCGTTTCTGATCGGCGATAAGATGACCGGTGGCTATGGTGCGGCGGATATTCTGCATGACTGCACCATCAGCGTGGAACAGGGCGAGATCGCGGTGATTGTCGGCCCAAATGGCGCGGGCAAGTCAACCGCGATGAAGGCGGTGTTCGGCATGTTGCCCCTGCGCAAGGGACGGGTGATGCTGGACGGGCGGGATATCACAAAGCTAAGCCCGCAGGACCGCGTCTCGGCTGGGATGGGGTTTGTGCCGCAGACCTCGAACGTCTTTACCTCGATGAGCGTGCGCGAGAACCTTGAGATGGGGGCCTATATCCGGGACGATGATTTCTCGGACACGATGGAACAGGTGTTTCATCTGTTCCCGATCCTGCGCGAAAAGGCTGCGCAGCCCGCCGGGGAATTGTCGGGCGGGCAGCGCCAACAGGTTGCGGTTGGCCGTGCCCTGATGACCAAACCCAAAGTGCTGATGCTGGACGAGCCGACCGCCGGGGTCAGCCCTATCGTCATGGACGAATTGTTCGACCGTATCCTTGAGATCGCCAAGACCGGCATCGCCATTCTGATGGTGGAACAGAATGCCAAGCAGGCGCTGAACATCGCCGATAAGGGCTTTGTTCTGGTGCAGGGCGCAAACCGCTTTACCGATACCGGGGAAGCGCTGATGGCCGACCCGGAGGTCCGGGCGAGTTTCCTGGGGGGATGAAGATGCGTTGGATGACAGCCCGCGTTGCATCGGCCCTGATAACGGCAAGCCTCGCCACCGGCGCGGTGGCCGGGGAGCGTTACTATTGCGAAGGCAATGTGACCTGCAAGGCCGCGCAAAGCTGCATGGGCGGTGATATTATCTGGGCCTCCTACCTTTGGAAGGAGGGCGATGTCTGGATCGAGAGCATTGAGCCATTCGAAGGTGAGACATTCGTCTATGAGAAAATCGGCACGCCTGCGCGTTGGGGCGGGGCGGTCTTTCTGCAACGGGTTTCTGATGAGGACGGAGTGCTGGCTGTGACCATGATGACCATCCTGCCGGATCTGCGCATGATGATGACCTGGTACAATAACACGCCCGGTGCGCTGTCTGAGGAATATACGCTGCTTAGCCTATGCGAGGTGGAGGGATGATGCGCCCTGCCCGGCATGTGGCCCTTGGGCTGCTGGCCTTGCCTGTGGCGGCAACCGGTGCATGGGCCGAGGGATATAGCTGCGCCTTTGACCAGTATTGCGCCGGTATCGCGCCATGTGTGGTGCTGGCGACACCGAAGGTGGTGGAGTTTAGCAAAACCGCGATCGGTTTCGAAGCCAGAGAGAATGGCTATGAGCTGGCTGAAGCGCCGTTTCGCATTGTCGAAGAGGCGGGGGGCAATGGTGCTCTGTTCCTGACTGGTGAGCAGGATTGGGCCCAGGGCGCCGAGCGTTGGCTGGTGTCGATCCTGCCCGATGGGCCGGTGCGGATGACCAAGCACAGCACCATAGCTTTCGGCGAATTCGAGACGCATCTGGGGATGTGCGAGGTGACAGAATGAGCCTGGCGGTTTCCAAGGCGATCCGCATATGGACGGCTGTGAGCCATGATCAAGGGCAGCGCCCGGCCCGGGGTGGGCGAGAAGCGCCCGCCCATGGGGCGGGTCGGGCGCTGCCCGGCGTGGACGCCGGGCGGTCCGGTGATGGGCGGAGCCGCTACGCTTTCTGGCTCTGTGCGGTTTTGATTTCCTTCACCATGCCGAGCCCATTGCTGGCCCAAGCGCATATCTTTGAATGCACCCCGAGTGCGCATTGTAGCTGGAGCATGGGAAAGAAGATGGTCTGCGGCCCGTCCGAAGAGGGCTTCGTGTCAATCTCTCCGTTCGAAAACACCACGTTCTGGGACGGCCAGGAAGTCATCTGGAACGCGCCGGAGGTTATCGGCCCGCTTGTGGCCTTTCACGGCAAGACAACGGATGACGGTGTGGCTGTGTCCAGCCTCGTTCATCGCAAGACACTGGAATGGCGTGCCATCTTTTCCTTCGATTTCGAAGGAACCCTGCGGCAGCTGACTTATCTGGGAAAGTGTATACCGGTTCATGACTGATATCCTGAATGCCTTCGTCCTTTTATCGAACTTTGTCCTGATCCCGGGGCTGGCCTATGGCGCGCAGCTGGCGCTGGGGGCGTTGGGGGTGACGCTGGTTTATGCGGTGTTGCGGTTCTCGAACTTTGCCCATGGCGATCTGATGGCCTTTGGGGCGATGTGTGTGATCCTGATGACCTGGGTGCTGCAGGAGGCGGGGATTTCCGCCGGGCCTTTGCCGACGGCCTTGCTGGCGCTGCCGGTGGGTATTCTGGGGGCGATTGCGTTAAGTCTGATCTTTGATCGAACGGTGTACCGGTTCTATCGGGCGCAGAAAGCGGCACCAGTGGTGTTTGTGATCGCCTCGGTCGGGGTGATGTTCATGATCAACGGGCTGGTGCGGATCATCATCGGGCCGGAGGATCAGCGGTTCGCCGATGGCGAACGCTTTGTGATCCGGGCGCGGGAGTTCAAGGAGATGACCGGGCTGGCCGAGGGGCTGGCGCTGCGCACGACGCAGGTGATCACGGTTGTTGTGGCCATCGCCGTTGTGATCGCGCTGTTCTGGTTCCTGAACCGGACCCGCATGGGCAAAGCGATGCGGGCCTATTCGGACAATGAGGATCTGGCGCTGCTGTCGGGGATCAACCCGGATAAGGTGGTGTTCTGGACCTGGGTGATTGTGGCGGCGCTGGCGACGATTGCGGGGACGCTTTACGGGCTCGACAAGTCTTTCAAGCCGTTCACCTATTTCCAGCTGCTGCTGCCGATCTTTGCCGCCGCCATTGTGGGGGGGATCGGCAATCCGGTGGGGGCGATTGCGGGCGGGTTCCTGATCGCGTTTTCCGAGGTGACGGTGACCTATGCCTATAAACGCTTTATCGGTCATCTGGCACCGGAGGATTGGGCGCCTGATGGGCTGCTGCAACTGCTGTCGACCGACTACAAATTCGCGGTCAGCTTCGTGATCCTTGTCGTCGTGCTGCTGGTGCGCCCGACCGGTATCTTCAAGGGGAAAGTGATATGAGGACCGCGCTGCTTTATGGTCTGATGGCGCTGGCCATCGTTGGTGTCGGGCTGACCGATGGCTGGAACGTTGCGCTTGGTATTCTGAACATGGCGCTGATCTCGGCGGTGATGGCGCTGGGGGTGAATATCCAGTGGGGTTATGCCGGGCTGTTCAATGTCGGGATCATGGGGTTTGCCGCCCTTGGGGGTGTGGCGGCTGTGCTGACCTCGATGCCGCCGGTGGGGGATGCCTGGGCGGCGGGCGGTCTGCGGGTGATGGGGGCCGGTGTTGTGCTGGCTGCGGTCATCGCGGCGATTGTGTTCTGGCGCCGGGCAATGCAGGGGCGCTTGCGTTTCTGGGGCAGTCTGGTGCTGGTGGTCGGGGGATATGCCCTGATCCGTATGGTCTATGATCCTGCGGTTGATGCGATCGAAGCGGTCGATCCGGCCAAGTCCGGGTATCTGGGCGGCCTGGGTCTGCCGGTTCTGGTGGGCTGGCTGATCGGCGGCTTGTTTGCGGCCGGGGCGGCCTGGGTCGTGGGTAAAATCTCGCTGGGATTGCGGTCTGATTATCTGGCGATTGCGACGCTGGGAATTTCCGAGATCATCATTGCGGTGCTGAAGAACGAGGATTGGCTGACCCGCGGGGTCAAAAATGTCACCGGCTTGCCCCGTCCGGTGCCTTATGAACTGGACCTGCGCGATACCACCTGGCTGCAGGATCTGGCGACCCGTTTTGGCGCCCCGCCCGAGGTGGCCGCAGCGATTGTCGTCAAGCTGCTTTATGCGGTGCTGTTTGCTGCGGTGCTGGGTGTGCTCTTCTGGCTGTCGCAGCGGGCGCTGAATTCGCCCTGGGGCCGGATGATGCGGGCGATCCGGGACAATCGCGATGCCGCCGAGGCTATGGGCAAGGATGTGACGGCGCGGCATTTGCAGACCTTTATCCTGGGCTCTGCCGTGGTGGGAATTGCGGGCGCGATGCTGGTGACCCTGGACGGGCAGTTCACGCCGGGGACGTATAACCCGCTGCGCTTTACCTTTCTGATCTGGGTGATGGTGATTGTCGGCGGTTCTGGCAACAATGCCGGGGCGGTGCTGGGCGGTATCCTGATCTGGTTCCTGTGGATCAAGGTCGAGGAATGGGGTCCCGGCATGATGACCTTTGTCACCAGCTGGATGGATGACGGTTCTTTGAAAAAGCGGCTGATTGATGCCGGTCCGCATCTGCGGCTGTTCCTGATGGGGCTGATCCTGCTGATCGTGCTGCGGTTCAGTCCGCGGGGGCTGATCCCGGAACGGCGGGCGGCACGAGGCTAAAGCGCTTCGAGTTTACCGTG
This sequence comes from Halovulum sp. GXIMD14793, assembly GCF_054457435.1. Taxonomy (NCBI): domain Bacteria; kingdom Pseudomonadati; phylum Pseudomonadota; class Alphaproteobacteria; order Rhodobacterales; family Paracoccaceae; genus Halovulum; species Halovulum sp. GXIMD14793. The sequence goes on from NZ_JBTLNE010000027.1 coordinate 34,850, forward strand.
AGACATCACGTAAACTCGAAACGCGTACACCCTATAAGCTTGTCACTGCGTTTCGGGATAAGCTTGCGTTTCGGGTTTATCTTGAAACGCTTTCAGCCGGACACTTACCAGCAGCAACGCACCCGTCCCGACAAAGCCGGCCATGGTCAGCGCCATGGTCAGCCCGCCACCATGGTAGCTGAGCGATGAGACCGCCCCGGCGGCTGCCGCCGCGCCAAGCTGCAGCGCGCCCAGCACAGCCGAGGCCGCGCCCTGCGGCATATCCCGGGCCTGATCCAGCACGACGATCTGGCCCGCCGCCATCATCATCGCAAAGCCTGCGGCATAGACCAGCATCGGCAACAACAGGCTGAGAACGGTTTCGTATCCGAACACCAGCGGCAGCAGCAAAAGGCCGATGCCGATGACCATCAGGCGCATGGACATATAGACAATTGCCACACCATCCCAGTGGTTTGACAGTTTTGAGCACAGCACATTGCCAATGATAAACGCACAGATCACCGGCAGGTAGGTGACGCCGTAGACCTGCTCAGACACGCCCAGCCGGTCGATAAAGACCACCGGCGCGGTCGAGACATAGGCAAAAAACGCCCCGAAGGTCAGCGACAGCGCCAGGGCTGTGCGCAGAAAGACCGGTTGGCCCAAAAGCTGGCGGTATTGGGCAAAGGGGTTGCCTGCGGGGCGCTCTCGGTCCGGGGGCAAGGTTTCGGGGACCCAGCGCCAGAAGGCCAGAAGGGCCAGCAGGGCCAGACCGGCGATTGTCCAGAAACTGGCAGTCCAGCCGAACCAGGCCTGCAGCTGCCCACCGATAAGCGGCCCGATCGCTGGGGCAACGCCCATCACGGCCCCATAAAGCGCCATCACCTGCATGGCCTGACGCGAGCCGTAAAGCTCTCGTATAATCAGCACCACAACGACCGATGGGACCGAGGAAAACAGCCCCTGCAGAAACCGCCCTGCCAGAAGCGCATTGATCGAGGTGCTGAAGGTGCAGGCGGCCGATACAATGACAAAGAGCGGGAAGGCCCAGAGCAACAGACCGCGGCGGCCGATGCGATCCGCCAGCGGCCCATGGATCAGTTGCGCGATGGAATAGGCCGCCAGGTTGATGCCCACGACCAGTTGCGCCATGCGGATATCTGTATCCAGGGCATCAGGCAGCGATGGGATCGACGGGGTTAACAGATCCGTGGACAGCACGCTGACGGCGGTACATCCGGCCAGCACGAACGGCACGAGTGGGCTGATTGCCTGTGGGTCCCGTGACGCCAAAACGTGCGGTCAGGAAATGTCGCGGAATTTGCCGGAGGCAGCGAAGTCGGTCATCGACCGATCCTGCCAATGCGCACTGTCGAAATCGATAAAGGCACTGGGGTGGATGAACTCATCCCGGAACCAGGGGAACTTGGCCGGTTCAAAGCATTCGACCAGCCAGTCGATCATGGTCGCCACGCGCGGGGTGCGGCGGGCATCGGGGTGATAGGTCATCCAGATATCCATGCGGTGATGGATACCGACATCAATGGGCATCACACTGGGCCCGACAAGGGCGGAGGCATAGGTGGGCAGACCGCCGATCCCTGCCCCGCGCTCTACCGCATAGAAATGCGCGGCGGAGGAATTGGTACGGATGCCGATCACCCCCTCGATATCATCAAGACCGAGATAGCGCGGCCAGGCCCCATGATCCAGCTGTGGGCCGACCTGATCGACCAGCCGGTGATCCATCATCTCATCCCGGGTTTTGGGAATGCCATAGACATCCAGATAGCGGCGCGAGGCATAGGGGTAGATGTGAATGCTGCCCAGGCGGCGGCGCATCACATGCGGGTTGGTGGGTTCTTCGAACTGGATGGCGACGTCAGCCTCCATCCGGTTGACATCGACCAGGCGTTCGGAGGCCTGCAGGTCGATCACCATCATCGGGTTGCTGCGCTGAAAGTCGATCAGGCGCGGCATCAGCCAATAAGACCCGATCCCCTCGGTCGCGGCGATCCGCACGATGCCACGTTTGGTGGCATCGAAGGTTTCGATCCGGCGCTGAAAGTCAAACGCGCCCTGTTCGATCTGATTGGCACTGGAAACCAGACGAGCGCCTTCGCGCGTAAGCTGAACGCCATTTGGCAGGCGGTCGAACAAGGTGAAGCCGAGGTTATTCTCAAGCGCACCGATACGGCGCACAACGGTTGAGGAGGTCAGGCCAAGCGACTTGGCCGCAGCCCTGAAACTCAACGCCCGGGCGCAGGCCAGAAAGACCTTCAGGTCGTCCCATGAAAGGTTCGTGTTCAGCTTGTTCATCGCTTTGCCTGCCTGCTGCATCTGTGCAGCAGCCTGATGTTGATTCTATGCCCTGATAAAATGGCCGGTACCGGTTACGTTTTCTACTCTAAAGTGTGTTCTGTGCAGGTTTATGTCGCATTCGTGACAAGAATCTGGCGAGGTGTCATGTTGATGCGGTTGAAATCAAAGGAATTTGACCACCTGAGGTCGAATCCCGCCCAAACCCGGATTGGGCTGGGACGCGCGACAAAACGTGATCTCGAAACGATTTATCCACTGCTTGATGTTGCGCTGGCGCATCAGCTTGCAGAGCTTTCGGTGCTGGAACGTATCCGAAAGCATCATCCGGATAACCTTTGGGCCATCCGGAACCGGCGCACGAACAAGACTTCTGGCATCTATGGTTTGCTGCTGCTGAATGCGGCGGGCCATGCTGCTGTGCTGGACGGCAGCTTTACCCCGACGGACCCCGATCCGGCCACCCTGGCCACACCGGATCAGCGGATCGCGGCGATCTACAAGTGGGGGGTCTATGCCCCCGGCGTTCTGGCCGCCGCCTTTTCCATCATGTCCGAAAAATTGTCACACCCCGAATTCCGCCATCTCGATATCTTCGGGAACGGAACCACCGAGGCCGGGCGCAGGATGCTGCGCACCCTCGGCTTTCGACGGGTTGAGGGGGGCACACCCCCGAACCTGTTCATTTACCACCGGCACGCCCAAAAGGGAGCCACCTACCCCCCCCCAAAAGAATGGAGCCACCCCTATGCTCGATAGTCAAACCTACCCCACTGCTGAGAAGAAAATCGCCAAACCGCTGAGCGTGAAGATCGCGCGGACCATGGAAGATATGATGAAAGTCTCGGTCATCCGGGCCGCTGTTTATATGGCGGAACAGGATTGCCCGTATGAAGAAGAGTTCGACGGCAATGATTTTTGTGCGACGCATCTGATCGGCTATGTCGGGGATGAACCGGTGGCCTGCATGCGCCTGCGGTTCTTTGGCGGATTTGCCAAAATGGAACGGATGGCGGTGCGCCCGCAATTCCGCAACACAAGGATCGCCTTCAAGACGATCCGTGAAGGCATCGCGTATTGCAACCGCAAGGGGTTCTCGACCATTTACGGTCATGCCCGCAATGAACTGATCCCGCTGTGGAAAATGTTTGGTTTTGAAATTCTGGAAACCAGCCGCGAGTTGGTCTTTTCGGAATATGCCTATACCGAAATGGTGCATGAAAGCGAATTGCCCGAAAATGCGCTGACCTTGGGTTCTGACCCGTATCAGTTGATCCGGCCCGAAGGCGACTGGGACCGCGAGGGTGTGCTGGAACGGTCTGTCACGCGTAACGATGGCCAGCCGGCCGGTTTCGCAATCGCAGCACAGTAAGGCCGGTTTCATGAGTGTGGTGATCCGGCCCGCCCCAGAGGTTTTTCAACGTAAAAGCCCCATGGTCCTTATCTTCGGCGCGTTTCGGCGCGCCGGGGATGATCTGCCGCCGATGGACCACGACATCACGTTTCTGCGCGATGTCGTCGAGAACGCGCGCCGTTACCGGCAGGTGCTGGCGTTTTCCCGGCGGATCAATCCTGGTGAAACGCTGCCCGATGGCCATTGGCTGCCCGGCTGCCGACCCAAGATCAGTGATCGGCTGTTCGATCATGTCGGCGCGTCCTGTTTCAGCAACAGTGAATTTGCAGCCATGTATGCTGTCTTCGCTCCACGGTTGATTCAGGTGGCCGGACCGGAAAATGATTCGTCGCTGGCAGCAACGGTGCTGGACGAACAGGCGGATCGCACGGCGTTTCGAATGATCGCCGCCCGTCAGCCGCTGCAAAATTGCAGCACGGTCAACGGGAATGCTGCAGTATCATCCACGCTTTCGCCACAATGTCCGAGCATTAAGCCTGTGGACATTATTTTTTGGCTCAACGAGCTGAGGAGTATCGAGACACGGTGAAGTATTGGAATACGAAATGGAAGAAAAAGAGCGAGATGCCATAATTAGAATGATGATTTACATTAAATATGAGCTGATAAGAAATAATATGGACGAAGAAGCGGATATCATTTCAAAAGCAATAGATAAAGCAGAGAGCAGATTTACAAAAAAATTCTGATCATATATTTATATTTTACAGAAAAAACTTTTCCCATACATCTTTATAAATACTGGCAATGCGCGATGCAAATTTGCACATTCTAGCAGAGGTTGAATAAATCGGTATTCTGCCCCTCAACATAGATATGAGGTCGCAGTCCATGCCTAACCAGATCCGCAAAGTTCTAGGATCCAGTGTTCGGCGCATTCGGCAGGAGCGCAAGATCAGTTCAGAAGAGTTGGCCCGCGCGATCGACATCACATCTTGTGAGCTGGAACAGGTCGAGACCGCGAAAGCCGCGATCCGCCTTGATCAGTTGGTTGGTTTGAGCAGCGCACTGAATGTGCCCCTGCTGAGTTTGTTTAGTGACGAGGTGCCTGCGGCGAACCTTCACCCGTGACCCTGGTGAACCGCTGTGTGTTTGAGGTGCATCAAGGGGCTGCGTATCGGCCCCAACGGTCGTTAGAGTTTGGTCCGGCGTGTAATGGGTAGTTCTGTAGTGTTTGCCGGACCTGTTTGAACCGTTGTGTAAATGGAGCTCGTGTTTTGTGTCGCTCCGGTGGTCAGGGCTGATGTGTATTGGTCAGTCTGCGTATGGATCGCCAGGATCAGGCCCGTAGTTAAACTGATCTGACAGTCTGGCGCCTGCATCCCAGCAAAATGCAGGCGCCAGTTCTTTTTCTGCAGCGTCATGCGAAAACCTGAATCATCTAACGCTGCCTGAAATCAAAGATTTCAACGCGTTTGATGATGCGTGATGTTTAAGGTATTTCGCGAGACGCTATAGATCACGCATCGCGACTGGCGATGATCCGGATTTCGACAAGGGCACCGGGGCGGCGCAGTCCGGCGGCCTCTATCGCGGTCCAGGCCGGGTATGGGGCGGGCAGAATGTCCAGGCGGACGTGATCGAACAGCTCGAAATGATCGCGCAGGCCGACGTGATAGCTGGTCATCTCGACAATTGCGGCAAAGCCTAAGCCTGCTTCGCCCAGTACGGCACCGATCTTGGCGAAAGCGGCGCGAAACTGGGTTTCGGGGTCGTCTGGCATAGCGCCATCCGGTGCGCTGCCGGTTACTCCGGTCAGAAAGACCAGTGGCCCCGCGGCAATTGCGGGGGACATATTCAGATTGGTAACGGCGGCTTCGGCCCCTTTGGGCACGATGAGTTGCTTGGGCATGTCTTTCTCCTGTTGGTCTTGATATCCGGCCGGGTTTTGGTGCCGCCTTTGCGGTGATTACTCGACAAAGACCTGCGTGCGGGCGGCCTGCCCTTTTGCATCGACGACCGAGACCGCGACAAAGCCTGGTGCTTCTGGCTGCCAGACCAATGCGTCGGCAAAGGGGTCATTGCGCACCACCTGGCCGTCAATCATCCAGGTCAGCGGCCCCTGCCCCTGCTGCACCTTGATCACAAGGGCACCGCTGCGGCCCAGTTCGACCCGCGCGCCGTCGGGGGGATAGGCGATGGTCAGCTTGTCGCTGTCATCGACCACTGCGCCGGTGCGCAGTTCACGCAAGGGGCGCGGCAGTTCGCTGCGGGCAATGGTCAGTGCTGTGCGTGGAGGTGGCGGCAGTGGGGTTGTCTGGGGGGCGATGTTGCTGAACACCTCGAAGAGCAGCGGGGCGGCGGCGTCGATCCCCAGTTTGCCCGGCATCGGGGCGGCATCGGCCCGGCCCAGCCAGACGCCGACCACATGCGCCCCGTCAAAGCCCAGCGCCCAGGCATCGCGGTGGCCATAGGAGGTGCCGGTTTTGAAGGCGATATCGCGGCCCGCAGCATTCACTGGACGCGGTGCGCGTGACAGAATATCGCCGACATACCAGGCCGCCACTGGCTGGGTCAGATCGCGGCGCAGCAGCGGCGCTGTGCCCGGCACCAGATGCAGCCCGGCATCGGTGCCGCCATTGGCAAGTGCGGCGTAAAGCCGGATCATATCCTGCAGCGTCAGGCCTGCCCCGCCAAGGGCCAGCGCCAAACCGGGCGCACGTCCGCCCGGTGTCTGCACCTTGACCCCAAGCCGACGCATCCGGGCCTGCATCTGGGCCGGGCCGACCTGATCCAGCAAGGCCACTGCTGGGACGTTCAGGGAAAGTTGCAGCGCACGTTCTGCGCTGATGGTGCCGCGCCAGGTCTTGTCGAAATTCTGCGGCTCGTACTCGCCAAAGCGGGTCGGGCGGTCATGCAGCAGGGTTTGGGGATGGGCCAGCCCGTCCTCGAAGGCCAGCGCATAGATCACCGGTTTCAGGGCAGAGCCGGGCGAGCGGACCGCCTGGGTCATATCGAGAAAGCCGGAGCGGGCGGCGTTCAGGTAGTCCGGGCCGCCGACGCTTGCCAGCACCTCACCGGTCCGGTGATCCATCACCATGATCGCCCCGGTCAGTTTGGCGTGGCGGCGCAGGACATGGCGATTCAGCAGGTTTTCAAGGGCCTCCTGCAGACCGGCATCCAGGGTTGTTGGCAGAAACCGCGCCTTGGGCTGATCCTGCCGCAGACGGTCGGTCAGCTGTGGTGCCAGCATCGGAAAGGCCAGCCGGGCGCGGGGCGATTTGGCGGCCAGGGCGACGGTCAGCGCCTCTGCATCAATCACGCCTGCACCGGTGACGCGGGCCAGGACCCGGTTGCGGGCGGCGCGGGCTGCGTCTGGGGCGCGGTCGGGGCGGCGGCTTTCGGGGGCTTGTGGCAGGGCCACCAGCAGGGCGGCTTCGGAGGGGGTCAGGCGTTTGGCATCCTTGCCTAAATAGCTGAAGGCGGCGGCGCGCACCCCCTCCAGATTGCCGCCCATGGGCGCGCGGGCCAGATAGAGTTCCAGGATCTCGCGCTTGGTCAGGCGGCGTTCCAGCGCCAGGGCCAGCCGTATCTGGCGCAGCTTGCCCTGCCATTTGCCGGTTGAGCCGTCCTCCAGCAGGCGGGCGACCTGCATGGTCAGGGTTGACCCGCCCGAGGTGACCTCACCGCGCCAGACCGCCTGCCCGGCGGCGCGCAGCAGGGCGCGGGGGTCAACGCCATGATGGCGATAGAAGCGCTTGTCCTCATAGGCGATCAACTGGTCGAGATAGCCGCGATCCACCTGTTCCATGGCGACCGGCAGGCGCCAGCGCTCATCGGCAGCGGCATAGACCCGCAGCACCTTGCCATTGCGATCGGTGACCGTGACCGACATGGGCACGTCGAGCGGTGGCAGCACCGTGTCGGAGATCCAGGCCTCTAGCGCCGCACCCGCCGAGGCCGTCAGCAGGACCGCCGCAAGGGCGGTCCGCTGCAAGGCACGTTTCACGGGTTGGCATCTTCCGCCAGCACGGTGACCTTGCCGGTCTCGGTGCGGGCACGATAGGCGGGACGGTACATGTCCTCGACGCTGGCCGCAGGATGGTGGAATTCACCTGGCGAGATGACCCGCACCTGATAGGCCAACTGGAAGCTGTCCGTCTTGCGCCAATCCACTGCGGCCGAGAAGCGGTCGGTCGCGAACTCCGTATATTTGGGATAGGCGTTCTGCTTCAGCCAGCCAAAGGCAGACAGATCGCCGGAGCGGATCAGCGACGGGTTCTCGATCTCGAACCCAGCGGGCAGCGGATCGGTGACCATCAGACGCGCCTGCAACTCCCGCTGCGGGGTCACTGACAGCACCACCAGCAAGCGGTCGTTCTGCGTGACCTGGCTGAGATCCACCCGCTGGCCCGACAAGTCGAAGTATTCGCGGATGATGGTATAGCCATTGCCGCCTGCAGGCTCGGGCGTCTCGGGCACGCCAAAGACCGACAGGACAACATCCGTATCCCGTGTGCTGGTATTTTCGAGCACCGCGAAAGAGGTCTTCATCTGCTGATCAGTCAGGGTTTCCACCAGTGGGCCGTCGGGGGCCTTGCCGTTGAACAGCAGGCCGTCATGATCGTTGTCATTGATCAGCGCCCGGGCCGCCATCAGCTGCCACAGCTGTTCTTGCGTGGAGAAGTAGCGGCGCTTGGTCCGGGCTGTGATCAGACGGTCAACGAAGGCTTCGCGGCTGACCGCATTGCTGCCGGCCTCAACCGCAAGGAACAGCACGGCGGCATCGTCGCGCAGATAGCTGCCGTAGTCAGCGCGCCAGACACGTCGTTCAGTGCGGCGTTGCTCGATCTGGGCGACGGCCTTGCGGATCATCGCGTCAGCGCGGCCCGGATCGCCATAGGCGGCCAATGCGGCCCCAATCTGCGCCTTGGCCAGCGGGGTGGCAAAGTCATCCGCCTTCTCATCCGCGTAGTAGCGCAGATCGCCCATCGAGGCGCGCCCGACGCGGGCCAGCGTGTAAAGCGCGTAGGCAATGGCCTGTCCGCCTTCCTCGAAATCCGGCTGGTAGTTCAACTGGTTCTGCAGATTGTCGAGCGCCTGCTGATAGGCCAGTTCCGGAACCTCGTGCCCTTCTTCACGGGCGCGGGTGAGGAAATCAGTGACATAGGCGTTCAGCCACAGATCGCCATCGGACGATGCGCGCCACAGGCCAAAGCCGCCTTCGCGATCCTGATTGGCCAGAACGTTCTGGATCCCCTCGGCAATGCGCTGTTCGATATTGGCCCGCTGATGGCCACCCAGACGGGCGGCGACCTGATTGAAATAGATCAGGGCCAGCGTCTTAGACGTGGACTGTTCGGTGCAGCCATAGGCATAGGTCGAGAGGGCATTCAGCAGCCCCGGCGCATCGAATCGCGCCAGAGGTCCGGCGGACAGAACAGCCTCGGCCCCCGGGCGCAGGCCGGTGAAGATGTCGTCGTTCAGACTGAGCGTATCCCCTGCGGCCAGTTCGAACCGGCTTTGACGGGAAATCTCGGGATCGTTGGCGATCACAGCCAGACGCAGCCGTTTGGTCAGCGCTTCGCCGTCGGGCGTGGTCAGCGTGACCTCAAGCGCGCTGTCGAGGCTTTCCAGCAGCGCCGAAACCGGCACCGAGACACTGGTTTTCTGATCCTTGCCCAGCGACAGGAACTGACGGTCGCTGACCGGCAGACCGCCGACACCCTGCACCGACAGTTGATATTCGCCCGGAGGGCCATCAATATTGTCGATATCCAGCAGCAGTCGCGACTTGTCGCCCGGTGCGAGGAAGCGTGGCAGGCTGGCGCTGACAACCACAGGATCGCGGATGATTACGTCCTGCTCGGCCTGTCCGACGCCTTCTTGCGACCAGACCACGGCCATCAGTTTCACCGTGCCGTTGAAATCGGGGATGTCGAAGCTGGCGGTGATGCGCCCGTTCTCATCCGCTTTCAGCGGCCCCTGGAAATAGGCAACCAGATCTTCGGTCGGCGGCGGTGAGGTAGAGCCGCTGGACGAACCGTCGCCGCCCTGCCGCAGGCTGCCGGAATCGCCCTGCATCCCGTCGATCAGGCGGCCATAAAGGTCGCGGATTTCGACGCCAAGCTCACGCTGGCCCAGATAGTAGTCAACCGGGGTGGGGGCATCGAACCCGGTGATGTTCAGGACACCGACATCAACGGCGGCGATGGTGGCGTAAACCTCCTGCCCGGGTTGTGCGCCCGTTACCTCAAGTTCCGCGATCAGAGGATTGCGCGGTTTGGCCGTATCAGCCGAGACGAAGGCGACCTTAAGCTCTGCCGGGCCGGGATCGACCGGCACCCAGCCCAGACCGATGGCCCGCGATGGGTTGCGCCCTGCGGCCTGATCCATGGGGCGGATCAGCGTAGCCATGACATAGACGCCGGGGCTCCAGTCCTCGGTCACGTTCAGGGTGACCTCAGTCGCGCCAGCCTCGACCGCAAGCATCTGGGTGTCGATGACACCGTCCGAGAGGACCTGCACGACCATCTGACCGGGATCGCGCGCCTCGACCCGCAGGGTGGCGGTGTCGCCCGGTGCATAGGTTTCAGCATCCAGCGATACCTGCAACTGGTCTGGCGTGTCGGAATTGCCCGACGAATACCAGCCCGCATAGAACGACATGGAGCTGAGCGTCTGACCGGTGGAGGTGGGGCCGCTGAGGACCAATTCATACTCGCCCCAATCGACCGGCACGGCCAGATCGACCGCTTCACCGGCTTTGAGGTCCACGGTGCCATTGGCAACTTTTTCGCGGCTGATGATGGCTTCCCATTGCCAGCGGCCATTCAGCGAATACCACTGCCAGTCGCGGCGGATGCGGGACAGTTCCCATGCAACACCGTCTATGTCGACCTGATCGCCCGAAGGGGCGACGGCGACCATCTGGAATTCGGCCAGTCCGCCTTCTTCGGCCGCACCATCAAACAGCGGCTTGACGCCGATCATGGTTTCGGGGGCGGCAACCGGCTTGGTCAGGATACGCTCAACCGGGCGGCCCGAGGAATCTGCCAGACGGACAATCGCCTCCATCTTATAGGGGCGCTGAATTTCGCCGAAATCAGGGTAGCCGATGGTCATGGCCACCTTGCCCTGTTCATCGGTGACGCCGTCGCCATCGAGCCAGCCATAGAGGATTTCGTTCGACGCATCGTGGCGACCAAAGCGATAGTCGTCATATCCGTCCAGTGACCGGACCGGAATGAACCGGATATCCCCCTCGACGCTGAGATCCGCGCCCGGCGCACCGTAGAGATAGCGGGCGTCGATATTAATAAAGGATGTGCTGTCGAGCCGGACCGGGCCGTCGGCCATGCTGATCTCGAAATCGATGCGCTCGGGCACGAAATCTTCGACCAGGAAGGTGGTGTTGGCCAGTGCCGGTGCTTCGGTATCGGCATAGATCTGCATCCGCCATGTGCCGCGCGCTGCCCCTGCGGGCAGGTCCATGGTAAAGGCGCGGCCGCCTGCGCCTGCATCGGCCAGCACGTCGCGGCGGAACTCCACCCCATCAGGGCGGCGGATAACGACGGTCAGCGGCAGGTCGGGGATCGCGGTGACATCCGGGTCGCGGGCCAGGATGGTGGCAAAGACGCTTTCGCCCGGACGATAGGCCCCGCGTTCGGTCGAGACAAAAACGTCCACCGGCTGCGGCGCACTGCGCCCGTCAACGCCACGGTCCGAAAGGTCAAACCCGGCTTCGGACAGGTCGAGAAAGGCAAAATCGGCATCAGCATCGCGCACGGTCACAAGACCCGGCGCATTGCCGCCCTGCCCGCGCGTGATCGCGGCATCAAACTGCACAGCGCCATTGGCATCGGTGGTCGCGCTAGCCAGAACCTGGTTGTTGCGCGAGATCAGCTCAACCTTGAAGCCTTCGCGCGGCAGTGCATCGGTCAGACCACGGACCGAGACATGCAAGCCGTCATTGCCCAGAAGCGTAGAGATGCCGATATCGGAGACGATGAACCATTGGGTGGCTGGCGGGCCTTCCTGTTCTTCGCCCTCAATCACTGCGGACAGGACGTAGACGCCGGGCTTAAAGGTTTCGACCGCATCGCCGATTGGCATTGCGGTTGTGACATCGGAATTGAGCGTGTTCTTGACGCTGCCATAGCCTTCCCAGACCGCCTCGCCCCAGGTGCTGTTAACGTGGCCCATTTCATACGGGTAGAGCGATTTGCCGACCAGATTTTGACGGATGGCCGGAACGATGTTGCGCTCGGTCACGCGGTGGATCGAGAGTTTCACCTCATCCGCGTTTACCGTCACCAGCGGGATGGAGGCGTTTTCGGTGCGGGGCAGAACATAGGCGCGCGACATGAAACGAACCTGCGGGCTGCGGTCGCGAATGTAATGCGACTGGCGGACATCCTTGGACAGCGCCTCGCCCGAGGCGGCTGGCAGCCCCTCACGCAGGGTGAAGTTGACGCGCTGGCCATGCTCCAGCCCTTCGATGCACAGGTCCCTGCCGCTTGCTTCGACCGGCAGATCAGCACCATCGATGGCGACATAAGGGGCGTATTCCACACCGGCCTGCACCAGTTTTTCGTTGAATGTCAGACAGACGCGCGGGTTTTGCGAGTCGCTGTCGACGCGGGTATCAACCACCCGGAACCCATACAGCCCGATCAGGCGGTCCAGCGCCAGCTGCAGGTCCTGGCGCGGCGACAGGGTGGTTGCCAGCCGCATGGCGCTTAGGGCGGAGCGGCCATCGTTCTGCCATTCCAGCGCCTTGGCCATCTGCGACAGGTTCTCCGCCTGCTGCGCGTCGTTTTCAGAGCGCAGATAGGCGTTGATCGAGGCATAGAGCGCATAGTTGCGCGCCCTGTTGCGTTCGTCTGATTTGGTGTCCTTCAGCGCAAGGCTTTGGCGAGCCAGTTCCGACCAGGCCACGGCATCATCCAGTGCCACGACCGCGCGGGCCGACAGGAACATCGCCACGACACGGTTGTTACTGCCGACCTGGCGCGCCTGATTCAATAGCGCTTCACCGGTCTGGCCGTTGTCATAGTAGTCCCGGGCCAGCTGCCTGCCATAGCCCGAGGCGGTGCTCAGCACCCCTTGGGACAGAAAATCAAGGTTGCCTACCAGATCAGCACCGCGCGACACCGACGCCGCATCCGTCAGGACTATACGAGCGGACAAGGCCCCTTCGTAGGATTCGCGGCTTTGGATGTCGGATTTCAGGAAGCAGGCCAAAGCGCGGGTATTAAACGTGAAGGCATTACAGCGGACATCATCGATACAGGCCCGTTCACAAAGCTCCTGCGTCGTCTCGTAGATCGAACTGAGGTCGTTGCCATAGAAATCGACATTGTTTTCGTAGATGACCCTGCGGTCTGGCACCGGGCTTTGCTGTGCAACAGCGGGCACAGCAAGGGTCACAGTCAGAGCAAATGACAGCGCGCGGTAAAACATTCAGAATTCCCCCCGGATCAGACAAGCCAGAACTTCGCCGCAACCATGACGCTTGCACCGATTCCCCGCAAGGGTTCCGAGGGAAAGCTGTGACAATTCAGGCGAATGGCGCAAAACTTTCACATGCGGTAACACCTTTGCAACACAGCAAAGGACCATCGGCACATGCTGGACGTAGAATCGGTAACAAAGCGCTATGGGGCGGTTGCGGTGCTGGATGCTGCAAATTTGCAGCTGTCGGCGGGCGAAACTCTTGCGCTGACGGGGGAATCGGGCTCGGGAAAAAGCACATTGCTGCACCTGATTGCCGGGCTGGACAGCGCGGATGCCGGGTCGATCCGGGTAGACGGGACCGAGGTGACCAGCCTTAACGATGCAGGGCGCGCCAGATTGCGGCGCGAGGGGCTGGCGCTGATTTTTCAGCAGTTCAACCTGATCCCCAGCCTTGATCTGGCGGCCAATATCGCATTTCAGGCTCGTCTGGCCGGGCGTCATGATCCGAAACGGTGCGCGCATCTGGCGGATCGTCTGGGCCTGACGGAGCTTTTGAACCGTTTTCCCGAGCAGATATCCGGTGGACAGGCGCAAAGAGTGGCGATCGCGCGCGCGTTGTCGGTGCGGCCCCGTCTTTTGCTGGCCGACGAGCCCACTGGCAATCTGGATGAGGCGACGGGCGATGCGGTGCTGGAGTTGATGCTGGAGCTGGTTGCCGAGACTGGAACGGCCCTGTTGATGGTCACGCATTCGCCGCGTCTGGCCGCCGGGCTGGCGCGCATGGTGACCTTGCGCGCAGGAAAGCTGACATGATCGGCACCTGCCTGTCTGCGCTGGCCGGTCACTGGCGCCGCCGCCCCGGGCAGGCCTTTGTGCTGGTGCTGGGGCTGGCGGTGGCCACTGCGCTGTGGACCGGGGTGCAGGCGATCAATGCACAAGCCCGGCAAAGCTATGACACGGCGGAGGCGCTGCTGGCAGGGGATCGTCTGGACAGCCTCACCCGCAGCGATGGCCAACCGCTGAGCGAGGCGGATTTTGTCACGCTGCGGCGGGGCGGTTGGCGGGTCTCTCCGATCCTTGAGGGGCGGTTGCGGCGGGATGGCCGAAGCTATCGCCTTGTGGGCATTGACGTGCTGACGCTGCCGGTGGCCGCGGCCTTTGGCTCGGGCGAACCTGCGGCTTTGGGCGGGTTTATTGCACCGCCTTATCAGACCCTAGCCCATCCCGAGACAATCGCCGACTTGACCGCTGATGACCTGCCGCCAAGCCAAGCCGCCGACACTCTGCCGCCTGACACATTGCTGGTTCCCATCGGTATCGCACAGCGCCTGCTGGACCGCCCGGGTGCTGTGTCTCGGCTGGTTCTGTCCCCGGATCAGAAAGCTGCACGGCGCGCGCTAGCTGACCTTGGGCCTTATCGGATCGAGCCGCCCCAGGCCCAAAGCGGCCTTGGCAGTCTGACCGACAGTTTTCATCTGAACCTGACGGCCTTTGGCCTGATGGCCTTTGTCGTGGGTCTGTTCATCGTGCATGGCACCATCGGGCTGGCCTTTGAACAGCGCCGCGCCCTTATGCGCACATTGCGTGCGCTGGGTGTGCCGCTGCGCAGCCTGATCCTGTCCTTGCTGGCCGAGATCGCCTTGCTGGCCACACTGGCCGGGCTGGTCGGCGTGGTTCTGGGCTATCTGATCGCAGCGGCCCTGCTGCCGGGGGTCGCGGCCTCGCTCGGCAGTCTTTATGGGGCAACGGTGCCCGGTGCGCTGAGCCTGTCGCCCGTCTGGTGGCTGGGCGGTCTGGCCATGGCGCTGGTCGGTGCCCTGGTTGCCGCGGCCAGCCATTTGTGGGCCATCGCCCGCATGGAGGTTCTGGCCCCTGCCCGGCAGCAAGCCTGGCTGGAGGCGGCGCGCGGACGGCTGATCCTGCAATTGGCCCTGTCCGCTGCTGCCGTTGTGATCGCTGTGGGCACGGTGCTGTGGGGGCATGGTCTGATCTCTGGCTTTGTGGTGATGGGCAGTACCTTGGTGGCGGCGGCATTGGCACTGCCTGCGCTGGTTTTTGGCTTGTTGGGCGTTGCGGCGCGGCGGGCCAAGGGGGCGGTGGCACAGTGGTTCTGGGCGGATACACGGGCGCAGCTGAACAGTCTGTCGCTGGCCCTGATGGCGCTGTTGCTGGCGCTGGCAATCAATATCGGGGTCGGGACGATGGTGGGCGGGTTTCGCCTGACCTTTCTGGACTGGCTGGATCAACGGCTGGCGGCGGATATCTATATCCAGCCCAATTCGGGCCCGGATCGTGACCGGCTGGCCGCCGCGCTGGCGCGCCGCCCGGAGGTTGTCGATGTGCTGCCGATCGAGAATGCCGATATCCGTGTCGAGGGCTGGCCCGTGGGCGTCATGGCGGTGGTCGATCATCCGCATTACCGGCAGGACTGGCCGTTGCTGGAGGCTGAGGCCGGGGTCTGGGACGCGGTGATGGCGGGCAAGGCCGTCCTGATCTCGGAACAGACGGCACGGCGGCTGGATCTGAGGATCGGCGCATCCCTGCCCCTGCCCGGCTGGCAGCCCAGAATTGCCGGAATTTTCGCCGATTACGGCAATCCGAACGGCGCGATACTGCTGCATCAAAGCGCCTTTGCGCCGCATTTTCCGCCCGCTGCGCGCCACAGCGCCGCTGTTCTGTTGACCGATAGCGCCCCGCCTGCTGCCGAGGTTATCGCAAGACTGGCCCAGGAGAACGATCTTGGCCCGTCCCGGATCATTGATCAGGCGGGGTTGAAGGCGCAGGCGCAGGCGGTGTTCGAGAACACCTTTGCCATTACAGCAGCGCTGAATGCGCTGACCCTGGCCGTGGCGGGTCTGGCACTGACCACGGCCCTGCTGACCCTGGCGCAGATCCGGCTGCCGCAGCTGGCACCGGTCTGGGCCATGGGGCTGACGCGGGCAGCGCTGGCGCGGATCGAACTGGCCAGGGCGCTGATGCTGGCGCTTGTCACGGCGCTGTGTGCGATCCCCTTGGGGCTTCTCTTTGCCTGGGTGTTGACCGCGATCATCAATGTCGAGGCGTTTGGCTGGAAGCTGCCGCTCTATATCTTCCCCGGTCAATGGCTGGGGCTTGGCGCACTGGCGCTGCTGACCTCGGCGCTGGCGAGCCTATGGCCGGTTATCCGACTGCAACGCACGCCGCCTGCCGATCTGATCAAGGTGTTCTGCAATGATCAATAAAGCGCTTTTTTTGCTGCTGAGCCTGCTGGCATCCCCGGCTTTGTCGCAGGGCTATGCCGGTCTGGGCACCGAAGCCGAAGGGTTCGCGGTGCCTGACCCTGCAACGCGCCTAACCTTCCCCGCCGATCACCAGCCGCATCCCGGCTTTCGCATCGAATGGTGGTATCTGACAGCCAACCTGACCGCCGCAGACGGAACCGAAATGGGTTTGCAATGGACCCTGTTCCGGCAGGCCGCCGCGGCGGATGGGCCGCAAATCTGGATGGGGCATGCTGCGATTACAATGCCGGATCAGCACCGGTCGGCCGAAACCTTTGCGCGTGGCGGCATTGGGCAGGCGGGCGTTGTGGCAGACCCGTTCGAGGCCTTTATCGACGACTGGTCGATGCGCGCTGTCAATGACGGGATTGATCAGTTGCGGCTGACCGCCTCGGGCGCTGATTTCAGCTATGATGTGGCGTTGCGGGCCGAGGGACCTTTGGTATTGCAGGGGCGCGATGGCTATTCGGTCAAGGCGGAAAGCGGTCAGGCGTCGCATTATTACAGCCAGCCGTTCTTTGCTCTGGATGGGCATGTGACATTGGACGGCGTGCAGATTGAGGTGACCGGACAGGCCTGGCTGGACCGCGAATGGTCCTCCCAACCCCTCGCATCGGATCAAGAGGGGTGGGACTGGCTATCGTTGCATTTCGACGACGGGGCGAAGCTGATGGCGTTTCGTCTGCGCGGGGCCAGCGATTACATCGTCGGGACCTGGATCGGGGCGGATGGGACGCCCACACCCCTGCCCCCGGGCACGGTGGGGCTGATACCGCTGGCCGAAAGCCAGGTCGCAGGCCGCAGTATCCCGACAGAATGGCGCGTGCGATATCCTGATCAGAGCGTGGATGTCGAGGTAACGGCAATCAACCCGCAAGCCTACATGCAAACCCTGTTCCCCTATTGGGAAGGCCCGATTAGCGTCAGCGGTAGCCATCCAGGGCGGGGATATCTGGAGATGACGGGGTATCCGGCGCAGCCTTAGCGGCACTGCGGCGGGCAAAGGGCATCAGTCCGATCTGATTTGGACACGAATGGTTGAGTTTTTGCGCATGCTTCGGCGCTGCGAAGGTCTGGGTTAAGTCCAAACGAACCGATGCTGCGTTATGCCTCAATAACTGCTTCCACAGCATCCTAGAGCGCCGTCCTTGAAATCTGAATCGGTGGGATTCCCACGATGCGGATTTTGTGATTCACTATATTTGGAGGTGGAACATGGGCAAATCGCTATCACTGGATATTCGGGAGCGTG
>NZ_JBTLNE010000028.1:0-50394 GCF_054457435.1 Halovulum sp. GXIMD14793
CCAGGCGCAGAAGTTCAGTGAATGGCGCACCAGATGCACGATGCAGGTCTGGACCAGGGCGTCCGGAAAGGCTGCGGTGATGGCGTCCGGGAAGCCCTTGAGCCCGTCCACAACGGCGATCAAAATGTCCTGCAGCCCGCGGTTCCTGAGTTCGTTCATCACCAACTTGCGGTAGATGCGGTAGACACGTTTGTGGTTCCAGCCGAAGCCTTTGACGTTCCGCAGGTGCAGGAAACATAGGCCAAAGCCCCAACTCTTCTTTGCCGTCGTCAGCGCGACCAACCAATCCGCAATCAGTTCGTTCTCATCGCTGAGCTTTGGCTCATATCGATAGCACGTCTCGCTGATCGAGAACGCCCTGCACGCCAAAGCGATGCTGGCGGATCGGTAGCGCACCGCCCATTCGGCCATCTCGCGTCTTTAAGACGGCCTCACCACTTTTTTCCACGAGCTTCCTTGAGCAGATCGTTCTGCATGCTCTTCTCAGCATACATCTTCTTGAGCCGCTTGTTCTCCTCATTTAGTTTCTTCATCCGCGCCATCAGGCTGGCATCCATACCGCCGTACTTGGAGCGCCATTTGTAGAAGCTCGCGCTGCTCATTCCATGCTCACGGCACAGCTCCGCTACAGGCACGCCGTTCTCAGCCTGCTTCAGAATGCTCATAATCTGCGCGTCAGTGTATCTCGATTTCTTCATCAGAATCTCCTCTTCCATCTTCGAGAAAATTCTACTTCCGCACACCCCTAAATTTCGGGGGGATTACCCAACAACGTGCAGATTTGCTGCGTCGCAGCGAATGTCTGACCTTACAATGAACCAACAACTTGACAAAGCCATGCCGGTGGCGAAGTTGAGGTGCGGCACGCACATGGCTTGATGTCATCAACAGTGGAGAAGTGGGTTGAGAACTTGGCTTTCTGAAATGATTGTTTCAACGTGGTTTGTTGCAATCCTCGTCCTTTTGCCCTCTGACCCCGTTATCGCTGAACAGCGTAACGACCAGCGCGGCGGTATCTACCTGCTTGTTGATGTGCAGCTGGAGGAGGCTCAGGCTGCATATCTTGACGAACTGTGGCCCGAAGTTCGCGCTGCGCTTGCTGCGGAGCGTGATACCGTTGGTTTGACGACGCGGGAAGAAAGCCCACCAACCGAGCTGATCGTTCAGATAACGGAGCAGCAAGGCGCGACCCGCGCGGTTGAATTGGTCAAAAAGGCCGCCGCATCTTTGGGGCGACCAACCAAACTATGGGTTTCGGCGGTCGATGTTCAAGTCGACAATCTACAGCTGAAGATCACTCTTAGCGAAGCGGCGGCTGCGGCGATTGATAAGGCGACAATGGCGAAAACGCTTGAGATCCTAAACCACCGCGTTGCTGAGATCGGCCAAGGTGACATCGCTGTTTTACCCCAGGGTCCTGATCGAATTGTATTCATTGCTTTCGGGTGGGAGAAGGCCTATGGCCTCTTCCAACTTCTGACGACCAGGACCCAATTGTCCTTGAATCCCGTCGTTGAACAAACCTCGGACGGGCAATTGGACGTCGCACCCGGCAACATGCTTTTGCCAAGTAAAGACGATCCAAACACATTCTATGTTGTCAAAACACGCCCCATCGTAACCGGAGATGACTTCGAAAATGTCGATACCTATGTTGATCCGTATAGCAAATTTGGGGTGCAGTTTAAGCTCAGTCAAACTGCGGCGCAGCACTTTGGGAAGCATACATCCGAAAATATAGGCCGCGCCTTTGCGATCGTCTTGAACGACGAAGTTGTTTCAGCGCCGATAGTCCAATCGCCAATTCTAAGCGGAACAGGCGTTATCACGGGTAGCTTTACCAAGGAAGAAGCGACCAACATTGTCAAATCACTTCGTCTCGGTGCGTTGCCGACGCAACTGCGCTTTTTGGAAGAACGCAGGATCGGTCCGGCTATCCATGGTTATACGGCGGAACGAAAGTACAAGGCGGATTAAAGCGTTTCGCATTTACCTTGAGACATTACATAAAATCGAAACGCTTACGCCATATAGGCTTATCACTGCGTTTCGGGATAATCCTTTGTCTCAGGTTTATCCCGAAACGCTTTAGGGCTGGTTCATTTGGCAAAGCGGCTCTCCTGCTATTGACGCCAAACCTGTCTTATAGCGTCTCGCGTAACACCTGAATCATCCAGCGCGTTGAAATCTTTGATTTCAGGCAGCGTTGGATGATTCAGGTTTTTCGCATGACACTATAAAGTTGCCTTACCTCAAAACGGACAGGGCGCGGCCCCATTTACCCACGCCCCCAACGGGTCCCGAAAGGCCAGCGTCTCGGCATGCAGTTCCAGCCGGTCCGCCGCCGCCAGCGCCGCGTCCGCCGCATAAAACCGGTCCCCGGCAATCGGGTGCCCCAGCGCCTGCATATGCAGACGCAACTGATGCGACCGCCCCGTCTTGGGCGTCAATCGCACCCTCGTCAACGGCCCCTCTTCTGCAACCACCTGCCAATGGGTCACCGCGGGCTTCCCATCCTCGGCGATCATCTGCAAAGGCCGGTTCGGCCAGTCGGCGCGCATCGGCAGGTCGATCACACCGGCATCTTGCTGCGGCCGCCCCCAGATGCGCGCGATATAGGTCTTTTTCACCGCCCGCGTTTCAAACTGCTTGTTCAGATCCCGCTGCGCGATCCGCGACAGTGCAAACACCATGATGCCCGAAGTATCCATATCCAGACGATGCACCAGCAACGCATGCCGGAACGCCGCCTTGACCCGCGCCTCAAGGCAATCGGCCAGATCATCGGTCTTGCCCGGCACCGACAACAGGCCCGCAGGCTTATCGACCAACAGAACATGATCATCCTGATATAGGATCGACAGCGCATCCGCAGGCGGGCGGTAGATATGGCCCGATGGCAGACCGCTCACGCCGCGTAATGAACCGTGACGGGCCGGGACAGGATCGCGCGCACCGGAGCCTCCGCAATGGGACCGTCCTGCATGGCGATGCGCAACGCGTCCAATTTGGCCGCTCCGGTGATCAGGATATGCCGATGATCCGCTGCCTGCAGCACCGGGGCCGTCAGGGTCAAGCGCGGCTCGGGCGCGCCGGGTGCGCGCATTGGCAGCAGCACCGGCGCATCAGGTGCCAACGCATCCTCCAACCGATCTGCACCGGGAAACAGGGAGGCCGTATGCATATCCGCCCCCATCCCCAGCACACACACATCCAAAGGCAAGGCGGCACGGATCGCAGCTGTCAGATTATCCAGCACATCCTCGGGCTGATCCGCAGGGGAATGGAATGGCACCAATTGCGCCGCCCCGGTCGCATTCTGCAACAGGGTCTCGCGCAATAACCGCGTGTTGGAGCGATCAGAGGTTTCGGGCACAAACCGCTCATCCGTCAGCATCACCCGCACCCGGCCCCAATCCAGCGGCTGCGCAGACAGGGCTGTCAGAAACGAACCCGGCGTGGTGCCGCCAGGCACAGCCAGCGTCGCCTGCCCCTTACCCGAAAGCGCTGCACGCAATTCATCGGCGACACGATCAGCCAAAGCTTTGGCCAATATGTCCCGGTCGGGATACTCTTCGATAATGGTCTGCATCGGCCCCTAAAGCGTTTCGAGTTTACCCGTGAGACGTCATATAAAGTCGAAACGCCTCAGCGATAAAGGAAAGACTGCTCCTGCGCGTCAAACAGGTGCATCTTTTCCGGGGCCGCCGTCAGCCGCACCTTTGCATTCTTTTGCAAATCAGCATTGCCCGGCAGCTTGGCGATCAAATGCTCGGACCGGCCCTCGATAGTGAAAAACACGTTGGTGGTTTCGCCCAGCTTTTCGATCACTTCGACATTGCCCTCAAACAGGGCGGTTCCATCCGTGATCACCAGATCCTCGGGCCGGACGCCAAACTTGCCTTGCATGCCCTGATCCGCATCGGTGCTGGCCACCGGCATCGTTGCGCTGCCGCCACCGGCAATGGAAACGCTGGTCTGCGCGCCTGTCCCGGTGATTTCCATAGGCACGACATTCATGGCAGGGGAACCGATGAACTGCGCCACAAACACATTGGCCGGTTTTTCGTACAGCGTCAGCGGCGCGCCGACCTGTTCGATGCGCTTGCCATGCAGCACCACGATACGGCTGGCCAATGTCATCGCCTCCACCTGATCATGGGTGACATAGATCATGGTGCTTTCGGGCATCGATTCCTTCAGCTGGGCAATCTCGATCCTTGTGGCGACGCGCAGGGCCGCATCCAGGTTCGACAATGGCTCATCAAAAAGGAAGACCTTGGGATCGCGCACGATGGACCGGCCAATGGCCACGCGCTGCCGCTGCCCGCCCGACAGCGCCTTGGGCAGGCGGTCCAGATAGGGTTCAAGCTGCAGGATACGGGCGGCGTTCTGAATGGCCGCATCAATCTCTGTGGCGCTTTTCTTGGCGATCTTCAGACCAAAGGCCATGTTCTCCCGCACGGTCATATGCGGATAAAGCGCATAGGTCTGGAACACCATGGCAATGCCGCGCTGCGCGGGCGGCACATCATTCATCGTCATACCCTCGATCTCCAGCGTGCCAGAGGTGATGGTTTCCAGCCCGGCGATCATCCGCAACAGGGTCGACTTTCCGCACCCGGACGGACCGACAAAGACGACAAGCTCCCCCTGCTCAATCGACAGGTCGATGTCGCGCAGCACCTCGACATTGCCATAAGCCTTGCTGACCTTTGTCAGTTCCACGGATGCCATTTCGTTTCCTTCCGTTTTATCGCTCGGCAAAGAACGCCTGATGCGGCGGCAGAACCAACGTGCCATCACTGGCCGCAGCAGTGAAGCCCAGCGCGTCAATTGCCGCCCAGTCGCCCGCTGGCAAATCGCAGCGCTGCTCTGTGTCAGACAGATTGAACGCGCAGAACATGTCTTTGCCGCCCGGCATGCTGCGAATGAAACTGAACATCTGATCGGTCGCCAGGACCACCTCCATCTCGCCCTTGGCAAAAACCGGATGGTTGCTTCGGAACGCGATCAGCTGACGATAGAAATTCAGCATGCTGTCCGGGTTCTGCTCCTGTGCGGCGACAGACATCGGCAGATGCTCCATCGCCACCGGCAACCAGGGCGTTCCATCCGTAAATCCGCCGGTCGGTGTATCGGTCGTCCAGGGCATCGGTGTGCGGCAACCATCCCGGCCCTTGTATTTCGGCCAGAACTCCTTGCCATAGGGGTCCTGCAATTCCTCGTAGGACACATAGGCCTCCGTCAGGCCCAGTTCTTCGCCCTGATACAGGCAAACCGATCCGCGCAGCGACACCAGCAAAGCAGCATGCAACCGCGCGGCGTCATCGCTCAACCCCCAGCGGCTGGCATGACGGGTCACATCATGGTTGGACATCGCCCAGCAGGACCAGCTGTCAGGCGCCGTCTGGTTCAGGTTTTTCAGCATCCGCGCCGTGCTGGCCCCGGTCATCGGCTCTGGCCCCAGCATGTCAAAGGAATAGCACATATGCATGCGCTTATCGCCGCGCGTATACTCGCCCATGATCTCCAGACCATATTGCGCATCGCCGACCTCGCCCACCGCGGCAATGTCCTGATAGCTGTCCATCAGCGCGCGAAAGCGCTCCAGAAACACCAGATTTTCCGGCTGGTTCTTATCGTAAAGGTGGTTCTGGAAATTATAGGGGTTCACCTCTGGCGCGATGGTGGAGTTACGCTCAGCGGGATCAAGTGCGGGATTGTCCCGCAACTGGGCATCGTGGAAATAGAAGTTGATGGTATCAAGCCGGAACCCGTCCACCCCCCGATCCAGCCAGAACCGGGCCACATCCAGCAGCGCGTCCTGCACATCCGGATTGTGTAGGTTCAGATCCGGCTGCTCCGTCAGAAAGTTGTGCAGATAATACTGCCGCCGCACCCCGTCCCATGCCCAGGCCGGGCCGCCAAAGATCGACAGCCAGTTATTCGGCGGCGTGCCATCGGGCTTCGGGTCAGCCCAGACATACCAATCTGCCTTGGAATTGTTCCGCGATGAGCGGCTTTCCTGAAACCACGGATGCTGGTCCGAGGTATGGCTCAGCACCAGATCAATCATCACCCGGATGCCCAGATCATGCGCCTTCAGGATCAGCGCATCGAAATCGCCCAGCGTCCCGAACAGCGGGTCAATGTCGCAATAGTTCGACACGTCATAGCCGAAATCCTTCATCGGCGACGTGAAGAACGGCGAGATCCATATCGCATCCACACCCAGCGACGCCACATAAGGCAGCCGGTGGATGATCCCCGACAAATCCCCGACCCCGTCATGATTGCTGTCCTGATAGGAGCGCGGGTAAATCTGATAGATCACCGCCCCGCGCCACCAGTCGGGATCGGGCTGAAGTTTACGGGGCTGCGTCACAGGTAAGGCGAGATTCATCAGTCGTATTCCTATTTGACAGAGCCGGCCAAAAGACCGCGCACCAGATATTTTTGCATGGCGAAAAAGACCATCAGCGGCACCGCGATGGACACAAAGGCCGAGGTGGCAAGGATCTCCCAGTTGCCGCCGCGTGTGCCCAGCATTTCCACGATCTGTTTGGTCATCACCGTGGTTTCCCCCGACGCATCAATCAGGAAAACCAGCGAAACCAGCAGATCGTTCCAGGTCCAAAGGAACTGGAATATCGCGAACGAAGCGAGGGCCGGGAAAGACAGCGGCAGGATGATCTTGACGAAAATCTGAAAATCCGTCGCCCCATCGACGCGCGCATTCTCAATGATATCGCGCGGCAACCCGACCATGTAGTTGCGCAACAGATAGATCGCCAATGGCAGACCAAAGCCGGTATGCGCCAGCCAGACGCCCATATAGCCCTTGCCGATCCCAATCCCGTTATGGAATTTCAGCAGCGGGATCAGTGCCAGTTGCAGCGGCACCACCAGCAGGCCAACAACCGCAGCAATCAACAGCGCACGCCCCGGAAACTGCATCCAGGCCAGCGCATAGGCCGCAAAGGCGGCGACAACAATCGGAATGATCGTCGCTGGAATGGTCACCGTCAGCGTGTTGAAGAACGCTTTCGCCATGCCATCGCGGTTGCCTTCATCCAGCAGAACATTCTTATAGTTCTTAAGCGTGAAATCCGGCGGCACGGTAGAGGTCACAAACACCCGCTGCCCGCGCCGTCCCGATATCTCCTCCGCGCTTTCCTGACGATAATCGCCATTCGCGGTAACCGTGATGGTAGAGCCGTTGCGCAGCTCTGCCGTATCACCGGGCTTATAGGCATCAATCGCACGCGAGGATGTGCCCCAAGTGCTGATCTCAGTCGCATCGCGCCCATCCAGCGCAAAAAGGTTCCCCTCCAGCACATAAACCGCGCCATCCTGCACCTGCTCGGACGGCGGTGCGGCGCGCAGGGTGACATTCTGTTCCTGCGGGAACAAGGCCGCCCACCAGCCCGAGGATGAAATCTGATCCGCCGTGCGGAACGACGACACCAGCA
Organism: Halovulum sp. GXIMD14793; assembly: GCF_054457435.1. NCBI lineage: Bacteria > Pseudomonadati > Pseudomonadota > Alphaproteobacteria > Rhodobacterales > Paracoccaceae > Halovulum > Halovulum sp. GXIMD14793. Next base: position 7,476 of record NZ_JBTLNE010000028.1, read on the forward strand.
AACCAATGGTCGGGAACAGCCACAAAAGGACCATCGCCACAACAGAGATATGCACCGCCCATTTCAGTGCATTGCGGGAGCCTGCGACATTATCCATCAGCGCATCTCCTTTCTGGCATTGTAAACGTTCCAGACAAGGATCGGCGTCACCAGCAGCATGATGATCATCGCCGCGGCCGAGCCGACACCCCAGTCATTGGCGCGGAACAGCTTGTCATACATATAGTTAGCCAGAACCTGCGTCTCCCACTGGCCGTTGGTCATGGCAAAAACGATGTCAAAGACTTTCAGCACGACAATGGTGATCGTGGTCCAGACCACAACAATCGTGCCCATGATCTGCGGCACCTTGATCTTGAAGAATATCTGCCAGGGATTGGCACCGTCGATAATCGCCGCCTCGATCGTATCTTCGGGCACACCGCGCAGGGCGGCAGACAGGATCACCATGGCAAAACCGGTCTGGATCCAGACCAGCACCGCCATCAGGAAAAAGCTGTTCCAGAACGGAATGGTCAGCCAGGTCTGCGGCTCACCATACGGCAGCTCTGCCCCGAATAGACCGATAACCGATTTCAGTGACAGCCAGATCAGCCACAGGGCTGCAACCGCCACGAAAAGCTGTAACGGGATCATCGCTGCAGCCGGGCGCTGCCCCTTGCCGATCAGCGGTTTCGCGAAAAGCCAGCCGACCCAGGCCACAATCGCAGCAAAGGCCAGCAGCACAATCGCGGGCACAACCTTAAGCAACAGAACCGACCAAATCCCCGGCTCAAAGCTCATCCAAAGGGCGTTCAACACCCCGATCTGATCCTCACCCGCCGGGCGCGTGTCATAGACCAGCTTCCAGATCACCGCCGCACCGACAAAGGAAATCGCCATCGGCATGAAAATCAGCGATTTGGCGATATTGCCCCAGGCGATACGGTCAGTCAGTTGCGCCGCCAACAGGCCAAACGCCGTCGAAAAGGCCGGGACCACGACCAGCCACAACAGATTGTTGCGCATCGCTTCCCAGAATTTCGGCTCGTCCATCATCTGACGATAATTGTCCAGTCCGACAAATTCCGATGCACCGCCGGGCAAACGCTCGGTCAGGGAAAGACGCAGGGTTTCGACCACCGGATAGGCCAGATACAGGCCCAGCGCGATCAGGGCCGGGGCCAGAAACAGCCACGGGCGAATGGCATTGGCGCGGTTGATATTGCGCCCGGCCTGCGGCCCTTTGGCGGGAAACAACACCTTGTCCAGAAACTGGTTGGAGAAATAATAATAGGCCACACATCCGCCGACACCGACAATGATGGTGATCAGTCCCTGCAATGCTGGATGCATTGGGTACCCCTCCCGCTGTTGTGACCGGCTTTTGCAGCCCGCCTTTTATGATGTGCCTGCGCGGGTCGAGCCGCGCAGGCCGTTGGCTTGAAAGCCTTTACTTCGCCGCGTCCCAGGACGACTGGATTTCGGCAGCGACATCTGCTGCTGACTTGCCACCGACATAGTCGACCATACCGGTCCAGAACGTGCCCTGCCCGACCGCTGCCGGCATCAGGTCAGATGCGTCAAACCGGAACGTGGTCGCGCCCAGCAGGATCTCGCCCTGCGCGCGCAGAGTATCGTCCTTGTAGGCAGCAAGGTTCACACCATTATGAGGCGTCAGGAACCCGGTCTGCGCCATCATCACCTCATGTGCCAAGGGCAGGGTCAGGAACTCCATGAAGGCCGTCGTCGCCTCGGACGGATTGGTAATCGCCATCAGCGTACCACCGCCCAAGACCGGCTTTCCCAGATCCTTCCCGGCATAACCCGGCAGATAGAAGAAGTCCGCATCCTCACCAACAACCACATCCTCAGGGAAGAAGGACGAGGCAAAAGACGCCTGCCGGTGCATGTAGCATTGCGGCGGCGAGGCGAACATGCCTTTCGGGCTGTCCCGGAAATCGGTCGCAGCCACCGCAGCAGCCCCACCTGATACCTTCGCATCATCGCGGGCAAACCAACCGAATTCCTCAATGGCCCCCAGCACCTTGGGATCATCGAACGGTATTTCGTTTGCCACCCAGGCATCATAAACCTCGGGCGGCTGGGTGCGCAGCATCAGATCCTCGACCCAGTCCGTCGCAGGCCATCCGGTCGCCGGGCCAGAGCCCAGCCCGATGCACCACGGCGTTTCGCCATCTTCAACGATCTGCTCAGTCAGCGCTTTCAGGTCTTCGAAGGTTTCGGGAACCTCATATCCGGCATCCTCGAAATTCTCCGGGCTGTACCAGACCAGGCTTTTGACATTGACGTTATAGAAAAAGCCATAAAGCTGATCATTGCCCGACGCATCCGCATAGGTGCCCAGATCAATCCAGGACTGGCCAGCCGCGTAATTCTCCGTGATCCAATCCTTCATATCCGCCGAAAGCGGCGTCAGCTGCCCCTTGGACGCCAGCAGCCTGGCCAGACCGGGCTGCGGAAACACCGACACATTCGGCGCGGACCCGGCTTCGGCATCAATGATGATCTGCTGCTCAAACCCGTCCGAGCCGGTATAGACCGCCTTCGCCCCGGTCGCGGCCTCGAAATAGGCCAGCGCATTGGCGAAATACTCATCTTCCGGGTTCAGCCACGGGCCGAAAACGGTGACGGTCTGACCGGACAGATCAGGCGCATCGGCTTTCCAGGCCTCATAGCTGTCCCAGCTGAAATTCCCCTCGCCCGGCGCAAAGATCAGATCGCCGTGACCATCTGCAAATGCTGCGCCAGCCCCAAGGGCCAGAAAAGCGGTGCAGGTGAGTAAATGTTTTCTCATGAAGCGAGACCTCCCGAAGCTTCTGTTGGAACTTGTTTTTTTCGCCCTGACCACCGCTTTCGACTCAGCAAAACCGGCATCCAAAGCGCTTTGGATAGCTGTAAATTGATCCCAAATTGCCAATCTGTCAACTAATGGATTTAAGCAAAACCGAAGTCAGACTTGCCCCAACGACCGAAATCCGCCTAGATTCAAACCGTTTTGGAACCCAACCCGGAGCCGTCTTGAACCTGAAACAACTCTCCCAGCTTCTCGGCCTGTCGCCGACAACCGTCAGTCGCGCCCTGAACGGCTATCCCGAGGTCAGCCTGGAGACCCGCAAGCGCGTCGAAGAAGCCGCACGGCAGCATGGTTACCAGCCCAACTCGACCGCCCAACGTCTGGCAACCGGCCGGTCCAAGGCCATCGGCCATGTCCTGCCCCTGGTCGAGGAAAAATCCATCAGCCCGATCTTTGCCGACTTCATCGCCGGTGCCGGGGAAACCTATCGGCGCTTTGGCTACAACATGCTGATCGACGTGACCCGCAGCGAAAACGAGGCTGAACATTACCAGGATCTCGCCCGCTCCGGCGCTGTGGATGGTTGCATCGTTCACGGTCCGATCCTCGATGAACCCCGCATCGACATTCTTCAGGACCTCGGCCTGCCCTTTCTGGTGCATGGCCGCGCCAGCGGAACCGAGGGCTATAGCTGGCTGGATTTCAACAACCAAAGCGCCTTTGAAACCCTGACCCGTCACCTGACTGATCTGGGCCACCGGCGTATCGCCCTGCTGAACGGCCCTGAAATCATGTCCTTTGCCAAACGCCGCCGCACCGGGGTGGAAAATGCCCTTGCCCGCGCCGGGCTCGATCTCGACACCGATCTGACCTTCAGCGCCGAAATGACAGAACCGTTCGGCTACGAAACAACCAAGGACCTGTTGCAGCGCGACGCCCCGCCAACCGCCATCGTGACCTCCAGCCTGATCTCAGCCCTGGGCATCAGCCGCGCTCTGGCCGAGGCGGGCCTGACACAGGGCCGCGACGTCTCGGTCGCAACGCATGACGACGCGCTATCTTTCCTGCCCAACGGTCAGGATCGCCCCGTTTTCACATCCACCCGATCCTCCATCCGCGATGCGGGCCGGCGGTGTGCCGAAATGCTGATCGACCAGATCGAAGGCCGCGCGGCAGGCCCACAATCCGAGCTGTGGGAGGCTGAGTTGATCATCGGCTCCTCAACCGGCCCGGCCCCAGCGTGAGGCCATGACCGGTTTCAACCTCAACCGCAGCGACTTCCCCAAGGATTTCCAGTTCGGCACCGCCACCTCCAGCTATCAGATTGAGGGGCACGGGTTCGGTGGCGCAGGGCCAACCCACTGGGACAGCTTTGCCGCAACACCCGGCAATGTCGCCGATGGACGGAGCGGGGCCGTGGCCTGTGATCACTATCACCACTGGGACCGCGATCTGGACCTGATCGTGCAGGCTGGTCTGACCGCTTATCGCTTCTCTACTTCGTGGGCACGGGTCCTGCCCGAAGGGCGCGGTCAGGCAAACGCCGAAGGCCTCGATTTCTATGACCGGCTGGTCGATGGCATGCTGGCGCGCGGCATCGCACCCTATCTGACCCTCTATCACTGGGAACTGCCCTCCGCGCTGGCGGATCAGGGCGGCTGGTGCAATCGCGACATCGCCGGATGGTTCGCCGATTACGCACAGGTGATCATGGCCCGGCTTGGCGACCGGATCACGGCCACCGCGACGATCAACGAACCCTGGTGCATTACCTGGCTCAGCCATTTTCACGGCATCCATGCCCCGGGCCTGCGCGACATACGCGCCACCGCCCGCGCCCTGCATCATGTCATGCTGGCGCACGGATCCGCCGTACAGGCCATACGTGCAATGGGGCTGGACAATCTGGGCGTCGTGCTGAACTTCGAAACCGCGCAGCCCGCCAGCGACGCACCCGCCGATCAGGCCGCCGCCGACCTGCAGGACGCCATCCATAACCGCTGGTTCGCCGATGCGGTGTTTCACCGCCGCTACCCCCAGCCGGTGCTGGACGGCCTCCAGTCGCATCTGCCCGATGGCTGGCAGGATGATTTCGACGTGATCGGCACCCCGGTCGACTGGCTTGGCGTGAACTACTACACCCGCCGCCTGTTCAAGGCAGCCGGTACAGGCCAGTTCCCGGATATTGCACCGGTGCCTGGCCCACTGCCCAAAACGGCACTTGGATGGGAAATCTATCCCGATGGTCTCTATCAATTCCTGACCCGGATGCACCGGGACTATGCCAAGGGGCTGCCGATCTATGTCACCGAAAACGGCATGGCCAGTCACGATATGCTGCAGGCCAGTCAGCTCGATGACGCCGCCCGCATCGCCTATCTGAACCAGCATTTCGCCGCTGCCCGTCAGGCCTTGGTCGACGGCGTTCCGCTGAAAGGCTATTTCATCTGGTCCCTGATGGACAATTTCGAATGGGCCGAGGGGTATGACGGCCGTTTCGGCCTTGTGCATGTCGATTTCGACACGCTGACCCGCACACCCAAAGCCTCCTGGCATGCGCTTAAGGCCCGCCTTGCACCTGGCGAAACCCCTTAGATATCACGCAACGCTAGAGGCGTCAGGCTCTTCGCATAACGCCTCAGGGATCCAGCCTGACCAATCCCAGCCGGTCGCGCATCATATAGCGCCCGGTCAGCAGGATCGCGGCTGCGGATAGACCAATCGCCAACCCGGTCCAGATGCCAACAGCCCCCCATCCCAGCTGGAAAGCCATCACATAGGCCACAGGCACGCCGATAAGCCAATAGCTGACCGCAGCCATGATCATCGGCACCTTGAAATCCATAATACCACGCAGCAGCGCGGCCGAGACGACCTGCAGCGTATCAACCAGCTGAAACGCAGCCGCCACCGCCAAAAGCGGAACACCAAGGGAAATGATTGCCTGCCGGTCAACATTTCGCGTCTCGTCCATGAACTGCCGGATCAAGGTCGTTGGCAACAGCACCAGGATCAGCGCCGCCAAAAAGGCCACACCGAAAGCAAGGACCAATACGGTCTTGCCCGCCCGGTCCAACCCTACCGGATCACGCCGCCCCACCGCACGCCCGACCCGCACCGTCGCGGCCGAGGACAGCCCAAGCGGCACCATGAAAATGACCGAGATAATCTGCAACGCAATCCCATGCGCCGCCAGCGGTATGGTCCCAAGCCAGCCCACCATGATCGAGGCGGCCGCAAACAATCCGACCTCCGCCAGCAAAGCCATCGCAATCAGCGCCCCCATCCGAACGATCTCGCCCAGCGCGGTCCAGTCCGGGCGCCAGACGCGCCGGAAAACTCCATGGGTGCGCAAAATCGGATGCAGCTTCACATAGATCACCAGCACCACCAGCGTCGCCAGATTGGTCGCCAGGGATGCCCAGGCCGCGCCCTCGATCCCGAGCTTCGGAAATCCATAATGCCCGAAAATCAGCAGATAATTCAGAATGATATTCACCACCACGCCGCTCAGAATGCCGATCAGCACGATCCGCGCCTGCTCCATCGCCGACATATAGGACCGCAGCACCGACACCAGCACCATGGGCCAAAGCCCCCACTGCGCGATCTGCACATAATCCGCCGCCAGTGCTGCGGTTTCCGGCTTTTGCCCGAACATCAGCAGGATCGGCTCCGCCAGCCACAGAAGCGGCATCATCGCCAGCGACATGGCCGTGACCGCCCAGAACCCCATGCGCGTTGACCGGCGCACACCGCGATAATCTTCGGCCGCCGCCGCGGTCGAGGCCAGCGGCACCAGCGCATTGGCAAACCCCGACGAGATGATAAAGGCCACAAACAAAAGCTGCGTTCCCAGAACCGAGGCCGCCAGATCCTCAGCCCCCAGCCAACCGATCATAACCGTATCGGTCACATGGATGGACATCTGTGCCAGCTGAACCCCGATCAGCGGCAGCCCAAGCGCCAGGGTAGCACGCATATGGCCCTTCCAGCTTGGATCAGCAAGGGGCGGAATGTCTTCTGATGCAGTCAAGCAATAGGACCTTTTTCATCTCTCCTAGACGTGCTTTGCAGAAACGGCAATCAGAACTGTCACAATTCGCCACATCTCGCGGCGATGAAGTAGCAAAATAACAAAGTCATCGCCAGACAATCAAATCTCATTCAAAGTCAGAGGGATGCATCGCCTCCGGCGGGGATACTTATGGAACAATGAAGAAGAAATGATGGCTCTTCCGCCTTCATTGTTCCCAAAATATCCGCCCCCGGCAGGGCCACCCCGGAGGGGCCGCCGGCGGGCTCAGACCGAAGGCCGCAGAAGTCTTGCCGCCGTCAGGCGGCTCAATTTGATCAGATGATCAGGCGACAGCGCGCGACAGCGCACATTGCGCCCACAGCGCACCCAAGGCTGACACCAGATGGTCGATATCAGCATCGGAATGCATCGGCCCCGGCGTAAAGCGCAGCCGCTCGGTCCCCTTGGGCACGGTCGGATAGTTAATTGGCTGCACATAGACGCCGTAATCATCCATCAGGATATCCGCCAACATCTTGCACTTTACCGGATCTTTGACCATCACCGGCACGATATGGCTCGGGTTCTGCAAATGCGGAATGCCGCGGGCATCCAGCATGGCCCGCAGTTTGGCAACCTGCTGCTTCTGCCGCATCCGCTCCATATCCGAGGTTTTCAGATGCCGGATAGATGCCAGCGCCCCCGCTGCTACCGCAGGCGGCAACGCGGTTGTAAAGATAAAGCCAGAGGCAAAGGACCGAATGAAATCAATCAAGGCGGCAGAGCCGGTAATATACCCGCCCATCACACCAAAGGCCTTGCCCAGCGTCCCCTCGATCAGGGTCACGCGATCCAGCAGCCCCTCCGCCTCGGCAACACCGCCGCCGCGCGGACCATACATGCCCACCGCATGAACCTCATCCAGATACGTCATCGCGCCGAACTCATCGGCCAAATCACAGATCTCTGCGATTGGGGCGATATCGCCATCCATCGAATAGACGCTTTCAAAAGCGATGATCTTGGTCGCATCCGCCGGGCATTCCTCAAGCTTACGGCGCAGGTCGGTTAGATCATTATGCTTCCAGATATTGCGCTCACATTTCGCGTTGCGCATCCCCTCGATCATCGAGGCATGGTTCAGCGCATCTGACAGGATCACCGCATTGGGCAGCCGCGCGCCCAATGTGCTCAGGCTGGCCCAGTTGGACACATAGCCCGAGGTAAACAGCAACGCCGCATCCTTGCCATGCAGATCCGCAAGTTCTGCCTCCAGCAAGACATGGGAATGGTTCGTACCGGAAATGTTGCGCGTCCCACCGGCCCCGGCACCGCAGCTATCCAGCGTCTCATGCATCGCCGCCAGCACATCCGGATGCTGGCCCATGCACAGATAATCATTGGAGCACCAGACCGTCACATCACGGGTCTGATCCCCACGATAGTTAGATGCTGCCGGAAACGCGCCGCGTCGCCGCTCAAGATCGGCAAACACACGATAATTGCCATCTTCCCGAAGCTGATCGAGTTGAGCATTAAACAGCGCGTCAAAATCCATACTCTGCACCTTTTCGCATTCCATCGGCACTTATTCCACGATTCCCGCAACATTGCGAGCCTTGCCCACAGCGCCACATAGCCGCAGCGATCTATACATCGCCAACAAAGCCACAACATTGATCTTTATCAAACAGGTCGCCAGCAAGAAACCATGCTTTTGTGTGATGTTAGCGCCTTCTACGCGTTTCAGCACAGTTTTATTCACATCCCTCGCCAGCTAAGCCATCGCCCTCTTGCCTCACTGCGGGTCCTCCCATAGAACCCTGCAAGCCACGTTAACCGCCCGGAACCGCGAAATGACAACACTGTCCTACACCGACCCCAAACCCAAGGTGATCGCCGGGGTCAAATCCGACTGGGAACTGGTCATCGGGATGGAGGTGCACGCGCAGGTCAATTCCAAGGCTAAGCTGTTCTCGGCGGCCTCCACCGATTTCGGGGCAGAACCGAACCAGAATGTCAGCCTGGTCGATGCGGCCATGCCCGGCATGCTGCCGGTGATCAACCGCTATTGCGTCGAACAGGCGGTGCGCACCGGGCTTGGCCTGAAGGCACGGATCAACCTGCGCTCGGCCTTTGACCGCAAAAACTATTTCTACCCCGATCTGCCGCAGGGCTATCAGATTTCTCAGCTTTACCACCCCATCGTCGGTGAGGGTGAGGTGCTGGTTGATATGGAACCCGGTGTCGCGCGCAAGGTGCGGATCGAACGCATCCATCTGGAACAGGACGCGGGCAAGTTGATCCACGACATGGACCCCCAGATGTCCTTTGTCGATCTGAACCGCACCGGTGTCGCGTTGATGGAGATCGTCTCGCGCCCCGATATACGCGGCCCCGAAGAGGCCGCCGAGTACGTCCGCAAACTGCGCCAGATCCTGCGCTATCTCGGCACCTGCGACGGAAACATGCAGGAAGGTTCGATGCGGGCGGATGTGAACGTCTCGGTCTGCAAACCGGGCGATTACGAAAAATTCCGCGAAACCGGCGATTTCGGCGTGCTGGGCACACGGTGCGAGATCAAGAACATGAACTCTATGCGGTTCATTCAGCAGGCCATCGACTATGAGGCCAAGCGCCAGATCGGCATTCTGGAAGATGGCGGCAAGGTCGATCAGGAAACCCGGCTTTACGATCCAAGCAAGGGCGAAACCCGCTCCATGCGCTCCAAGGAAGAGGCGCATGACTACCGCTACTTCCCCTGCCCGGACCTTCTGCCGCTGGAAATCACGCAGACTTGGGTAGACGACATCGGCACCAGCCTGCCGGAACTCCCCGATGAGAAAAAGGCCCGCTTTGTCGAAAGCTACGGCATGACCGAATATGATGCGGGTGTGCTGACAGCGGAAACCACGAATGCGATGTTCTTTGAGGATGTCGCCAAGGGCCGCGACGGGAAAATGGCCGCCAACTGGGTGATCAACGAGTTGTTCGGCCGCCTGAACAAAGAAGGCCTGGGCATCGACACCTCGCCGGTTTCCGCCGATCAGCTGGGCGGAATTATTGACCTGATTTCCAAAGGCGACATTTCGGGCAAGATTGGCAAGGACCTGTTCGAGATCGTCTGGGCCGAAGGCGGCGACCCGGCGGAGATCGTCGAAGCGCGCGGTATGAAACAGGTAACAGATACCGGCGCGATTGAGGCTGCCGTTGATGATGTGCTGGCCGCCAACCCGGACAAGGTGGCGCAGGCAAAGGAAAAACCCTCCATGGCCGGCTGGTTCGTGGGTCAGGTAATGAAAGCAACCGGCGGCAAGGCCAACCCGAAGGCGGTGAATGAGATCATCCGCCAGAAACTGGGCCTCTAAGCGCCGAGGAGATCGAGCATGAGCAAATACGAATACCGCGTCATTCCGGCCCCGCGCCGGGCCAAACGAGCCAAAGGCGCGCGCACGTCAGAGGATAAGTTTGCGCGCACATTGTCGGACCTGATGAATGAAGAGGCCCGCGAAGGCTGGGAATTCCAGCGCGCCGAATCGCTGCCGGTGGAGCAGAAGAAAGGCATGCTGTCATCTGCGACAGAATCCTACCAATCAGTTCTGGTGTTCCGCCGCGCGCTGCATTCCGCAACCCGCAGCGACCCGGGCCTGCGCGCCACGTCAAACCCGCCGCAACCCTCCCTGCGTCTTGGCCCCGCAGAAAGCAAATAGTCCGGGGTGGGTTTCACCCACCCTACGACCCGAGCGCATGTAGGGTGGGTGAAACCCACCATCGTCGGTATGGAAATCAGGGGGCTTCCACTGTCAGAGCCAAAGCGTGCACCGGCCCATTCATCTCGTCGCGCAGCACCTGATAGACAGCCCGCTGACGCGCAACCCGCCCCAGATCACGAAACGCCGCGGCTTTGATATGCACCGCAAAATGGCTTTCGCCCCCATCGCGATACCCGGCATGCCCGCGATGGGCCTCGCTTTCATCATGGACTTCCAGTTTTTCCGGCGCAAAGGCCGCTTCAAGTTTCATTCGGATTGTATCGGCAACTTTCATACCCTTGAAACCCTTCGGCAATTCCAGACTTCCCCTCTGCGTCGAAAACACTAAACTGTTGCCTCCGACTCGCAAGGGAAGAATTTCGTGACCTCAAACGGCCGCTCTCCATTTGACTTCGACATCTCCGTCGGCGCCGACAAAAAGCGCCGCGCCCGGTCGCGCGGCATGTCCGGCGCCGTCGAAACCTCGTCCCGTGTCTGCGAAAAACCAGGCTGCACCGCTGCTGGCAAGTTTCGCGCACCAAAATCACGCGATAACCTTGAGGAATTTCATTGGTTTTGCCTCGAGCATGTGCGCGAATATAATCTGAAGTGGAATTTTTTCGAAAACCATTCCGAGGAAGAGCTGGAAAAGCAATTCGCGGCTGATCGCGTCTGGGAACGTCCAACCGAACCCTTCAAAGGCGCAAGTGGCCACCCCGAGGGGCGTGCCTGGCAACGACTTGGTGTTGACGACCCTTTTGCGGTTCTTGGGGAAAACGCCACGATGAACCCCGGCAGCGCCACAAAGCGCAAATTGCCCGCAAAAGAACGCAAAGCGGTGACCATTCTGGAAGCCGAGGACCACGAAACAAAGGCGGAAATCCGCAAACGTTACAAGGCTCTTGTGAAAATACTACACCCCGATATGAATGGCGGAAAACGGGACGACGAAGACAGGCTGGCCGAGGTAGTTTGGGCCTGGGATCAGATAAAGGATAGCAGAAGCTTCAAGGACTGATGCAACGTATTTCTCTTCTTCTCGCCGCCACATTCCTTGCTCTGATATTCTATACCCAACCCGCACAAGCTCAGGATGAAACGTCGCATGCAAGTTCATGCTATTCCTGGGACTGCGCCGACCCTGCGCTTCCCGACTTAAACGCCTTCACCTGCGATGACGGCTGGAATGGAAACTGCGCCTATCACATCGCAGCCTTAATCCGCGAAACCAACGCCAGCGCGTTCAAACTGACCGCAGAATACTGTGCAAAGGGCATCGGTCTGGCCTGCGAGATGCAACAGTACAGCATTCGCCCTCAGGTAAATGCGGCCAAGGACTTTCCTTCCAAGCTCAACATGCTGAAGCCGCGATGCGCTGCCGGGAATGGCCTGGCTTGCGACGAGATCGGACTGCTGGAATACCTCATTGATGGCGATGTCAATGACCGCAGCCTGGCCTGGCTCAATCAAGGCTGCACATTGGGCAATCGCTATGCCTGCGCCAATCTTGGGGCACTGAAATCCGGCCGCCATGGCGGTCAGAACCAGGAAAATGTGGCTGAGGGCATCCGCCTGATGCAATCGGCCTGCGACGGACACCTGATGCAGCAATGCTCCCAGTTGGGCGCAGCCCTGTCGATTTATCACGACTATCTTGACCTAAACCACAGCGCCAAGACCTTCGAGGCCGGGTGCCGCACCTTGGTGGCCAGTGACTGCCAAGCCTATGCGAACCAGCTTCTTAATACGGCGCAGGACCGTCTGTCCGTCATCGTGGCTGCGCGCTATTACGACTTTGCCTGCGTGCTTCAGGATGATGTGTCCTGCTTGGCGATGGCCAGCCTGTTCGACACGGACGGGCAAATTGGCCGCCGCCCCAGCCGTGTCTCGGAATACTTGAGAAAAAGCTGTGACCTGAACAATGCACTGGCCTGTTCCAGACTTGCCTTCGGCCACCACGACGGCGCGTTTGGCCCCTCGGACTGGGCCGTCGCCAGCGTCTTTTTCAAACGCGCCTGCGATCTGGGCATGGCACGTGCCTGTCTGGTGCGTGCCATGCAGTTCAAGGACGGCATCTGGCTGCAACAGGACTACGCACAAGACCGTCAGCTCTTCGAAAGTTCCTGCGATCTGGGCTCAGCCGGGGGCTGTGACTGGCTGGGGTTGATGCTTTCGGGCGGATTGGGCGGTAAACGCGATGCCCGCCGGGCCAACATCCTGTTCGAAGACGCCTGCAGCATGGGCAGTGGCCATGGCTGTTGGGATCGGGTCGATGCCTATCTCAACCAACCGCCACCCTTGCAGAATCATGCCGCCGCTCTGAAATGGGCGCAGCGCGGCTGCAAACTGGATAGCGGCCCGTCCTGCAACGCCCTGGGCGTTATCCTGACAGGTCAGGACGGCGTCGAAACCGACCTGCAGGCCGCAACTGAGGCGTACCGCAAGGGCTGCTCACTGCAGAACGGCTTTGCCTGCTCCAACCTTGGCGACATCTATGCCAGCGGCAAAGGCGTTACACCCGACCTGGATCTGGCCCATACACTGGTTGCACGCGGCTGCAGCCTTGGCGCAGGCCCCGGCTGCTACAACCTTGGCCTAAGCTTGCGGGATGGCTGGACAGGTATGATCAACTTCGAACAGGCCGGCGAAGCCTTCCGCATCGCCTGCCACAATCGCGTCGGCCGCGCCCAAGGCAGCTTATGATGTCCTTATGCGAAACAACCGGCCATCCGTCACCGAAAACCCTAGGGCTATAATGCCGAAACCAACCCATGCGCTTGGCTCCATGCTCTCTTCCAAGAACAGAACGCCAAGCGTGATGGCAAAGGCCGGTATCAACAGAGTGACAAGCAGCAGATTTGACGCCCCGGCCATCGAAAGAATGGCAAAATAAAGCACGTAGGCAAGTGCTGTCGACAGCGCGGCCATTCCCAATAAAGCCGCCCAGACATGCGCTGAAAGGTCCAGGTTAGGCACCCCATCTGCCATCAGAACCACCGGGATCATCAGAATTGTGCTGCCAACCAGCATCCCAAGAGCATTCATCAGCGGGGGCTGGCTTGCCAAAGCGACACGGCCCCAAACGCCAGCAAACGCGTAAGAAAACGTTGCCCCAAGAATAGCGACTTGAGCAAGGCTGGCGGGGTTGAAGTCCATGAGTGCCGATGGCCCCATGATGAACGCCACGCCTGCAAGGCCAAGTATGGCACCAAGCAGTTTGTTTCTCGTCAAGGGTTCGTCCTTCAAGAGCAGCCCAGCAACGACCGCCGCAAACATTGCTGTGGTTGCATTCAGGATGGACGCTAGGCCGCTATCAATCTGTTTCTGTCCCCAGAAGATCAATGAAAACGGTATGGCATTATTCAGCGCGCCCATGACAATGTAGCTTCCCCAGATGCGCGGACTGCGAGGGATGGGCAAGCTTTTGAACCGGATGACCAGCGCGAGCAAAGGAAGCGACCACAATACGCGGTGAAGTGTGATCGTCAGGGGTGAAACCTCGGTGAGGGCAACCTCCGCAAAAAAGAATGACCCACCCCAAACGGCGGCCAGGAGTACCAGCAGAAGTCCTGCTTTCAGGCTCATAGTATGCGTTCGAACCGCGGATCTACTGGTCATTTGAAGGTCCTTATCAATTCGGCCAATGTTGTCGAAGCGGAACATAGTTGGCGACCCGAAATATGCGCATTGGGTCGCGCTAACTCTGTCCAAACCGGACATTCAGCTTCGAGCTTGAAAGGCGTCTTTGGGCCCAGACCCGCCGGATTTGTTAATCTATAGCGTCTCACGAAATACCTGAGACATCAGGCATCATCTAACGCGTTGAAATCTTTGATTTCAGGCAGCGTTAGATGATTCAGATTTTTCGCATGACGCTCGAAGGGTTTATCCAGAACCTTCGGGCGTCGCCTACCAAGCTCATCAAGTGTCTCTGAGCGTTTGCTTGGGGTGCCGATGTATTCACGAGAGGATCGTCGCCCATTTCTGTCTTCAACGGTAACGACAAACCTGTTTTCACCGCTATCCGCAATGAACCGCACTCGAAAGGTCTGGTAATCAGACACATCAACATTGTGCTTTTTGCAAAACGCGGGAAAGGCGTCCTTGAACAGCGGCAAGGCGTACGCGACCTCTCCTGCCGGAGCAGCACCATCCACCCGTCCAGTCAAAAAGTCCGCAACAAAATATCCGTCTTCGGTCGCAGCCGCCTCAGCGAAAACGTTGGTGTGCATGACGTGATGCGGCACCACGAAGCTCAAGCCGCCAGCCAAAGAGCCAGCGTAATTATGAGCGACACTATGAAGCTTGTTGTGGTTCATACCACTGGTGTTAGTTAAAAAACGAACGGCAGAAAAGTCTGCCGAGCCGATATTGCCGACCTCAGCTTATCCCAATACAAGGCCGTCTATCGAAAACGCTGGGGACAACCGGGCCGCCCGTACAATATTCAATGAAATTCTTAGCGAGGGTGAACGAGGCAATCCAAACCGGCAAGCGGAAGCCTTCCGACGACACACCAATCGACCCAGCGCCGCAGGACATACCCTCCCAAGCCCCAGCCCCCTTGACCTTTCTGCCCTTTCCCCCTAAATGCCCCTCAACACTTCCGGAGGCGTGAAACCTTCCGGTCCTGACCCTATATCAGGATCGCCACCCGTCAGCGCGTTGCGCCCACGGGTGCTTTTCTGGTTTGGGGCAACGTAAAGGCCGTTATGAGAAGTCAAAAAGCAAAACTGATCCTCTTCTTCTCGACGATTTCGTTCGGGCTGCCCGTGTTTGTATGGCTCGAAAGCGCAAAAATAATCTCCTGGCTGAGAACCTACTTACCGCCCTACCATTGCGACTACGGCCCGGACATTATCGCATCCATCGGCGGTAAAATTTTCTACACCGGTGCCTTTATCTGGTTCTATCCTGCCCTGGCCCTACTGATCGCGAGCGTCATTGTCGCAATCATACTTGAAACCTATGTGCGTTCCACGACGCCCTCTGGAAAGGCGCTTTGATCCATGTTTGAGAACCTCTCCGACCGCCTCGGCGGCGTCTTCGACAAGCTGACAAAACAGGGCGCTTTGTCCGATGCCGATGTGTCGACCGCTCTGCGCGAGGTCCGCGTTGCCCTGCTGGAGGCGGATGTCTCTCTCCCTGTCGCCCGCGATTTCGTCAAGGCGGTGCAGGACAAGGCCACCGGCCAGTCCGTCACCAAATCCGTCACCCCGGGCCAGCAGGTGGTCAAGATCGTCCATGACGAACTGGTACATGTGCTCGCTGGCGACGATGACGACCCCGGCAGCCTGAAAATCGACACGCCCCCCGCCCCGATCCTGATGGTTGGCCTGCAGGGCGGCGGTAAGACCACCACCACTGCGAAACTCGCCAAACGCCTGACCGAGAAACAGGGCAAACGCGTGCTGATGGCCTCGCTCGACATCTACCGCCCGGCCGCGATGGAACAGCTCGCCACCCTTGGCCTTCAGATCGGCGTCGACACCCTGCCCATCGTCCCGGGCCAATCCGCTGCCGACATCGCCAAACGCGCCAAACAACAGGCCTCCCTCGGTGGCTACGACGTCTACCTGCTGGATACCGCCGGACGCCTGTCCATCGACGATACCCTGATGGCCGAGGTGGAGGCCGTGCGCGACATCACCACCCCGCGCGAAACCCTTCTGGTCGTCGACGGCCTGACCGGTCAGGACGCCGTCAACACAGCCGAAAACTTCGACAGCCGCATCGGCATCTCCGGCGTCGTCCTGACCCGAATGGACGGCGACGGTCGCGGCGGTGCCGCCCTGTCCATGCGCGCCGTCACCGGCAAACCCATCAAATTCGTCGGCCTTGGCGAAAAAATGGACGCGCTGGAAACCTTCGAGCCGGACCGCATCGCCGGCCGCATCCTTGGCATGGGCGACATCGTCTCCCTCGTCGAAAAGGCCCAGGACACGATCGAGGCCGAACAGGCTGAACGCATGATGAAGCGCTTCACCAAAGGTCAGTTCAGCATGAACGACCTTCGGATGCAGCTAGAGCAAATGATGAAAATGGGCGGCATGCAGGGCGTCATGGGCATGATGCCCGGCATGGGCAAAATGGCCAAACAGATGGACAGCGCAGGCATGGATGACGCCATCCTGAAACGCCAGATTGCGCTGATCAACTCCATGACCAAACGCGAGCGCGCCCAGCCCCAGATCATGCAGGCCAGCCGCAAGAAACGCGTGGCCAAAGGCGCCGGGCTTGAGGTCTCCGAACTCAACAAGCTCCTGAAAATGCACCGCCAGATGTCCGACATGATGAAGAAAATGGGCAAAGGCGGCATGCTGAAACAGGCCATGAAAGGCATGTTTGGCAAAGGCGGCACACCGGATATGGACGACCCGGCAGCTATGGAACAGGCGGCCAAGGCGCTTGGCGGCAAACTCCCCGGCGGTGCCCTGCCCCCGGGCCTCGGCGGCATGGGCGGTGCGCAACTGCCCCCCGGCCTGTCCGGCTTTGGGAAAAAGAAATGACACCCGCAGCTACCCTCACCACAGACCGCCTAACGCTGCGCCAGCCGCAGGCCAGCGACCTGCCGGCCTATACCGCCTATTGCGCCAGCGACCGGGCGCGCTTTGTCCGTGGTCCGTTCACGGCTCAGCAAGCCTTCGACAAGCTGGCCGCCATAATCGGCCACTGGACCCTTCGCGGCTTTGGCCGCTACGTCATCACCCATAGTGACGCGCCCATCGGCCATGTCGGCCCGCTCGCCACCGTGGACCACGACACAGCAGAACTCAGCTGGACCCTCTGGGACGGCACCCACGAAGGCCAGGGCTTCGCGACCGAGGCCGCCCGGGCCGTCGCCCACCACCTGCTAACCGATCTCAGCTGGCCCGAACTCCTGATCCGCATCCAGCCGGACAACCACGCCTCGCGCCGCATCGCCGACCGGCTGGGGGCCACCCTGACCGATCAGCCAGCACCCGACTGGTATCCCGGCTGCCTGACCTACGCCCTGACCCAAAGGGCCGCCGCATGACCCTCGCCCCGACCATCACCGGCAAGGCCATCCGCCTGCGCCCCCACCGCGCCGAGGATATGGAGGCGTTCTGGACCTTCTTCCAGTCCCCCCGCGCGGTCTATACAGACACGCCCGATACCCGCACGCAGCTCTGGTACAGCTTCGCGTCCGAGGTCGGCTCCTGGGCACTGACCAGCATGGGTGGCTGGGCCATCGAAACACCGGATGGCCAGTTCGCCGGACAGGTCGCCATCATCCACCCGCCACATTTCGCAGAACCCGAACTGGGCTGGATCCTCTTTGACGGCTTCGAAGGCCGCGGCCTCGCCTATGACGCCGCCCGCCTTGCACTGGATTACGCAAGGGCGGTCCTCCGCCCCGCCTCGCTGGTCAGCTATATCCACGCCGACAACACACGCTCCATCGCCCTGGCCAAACGCCTCGGCGCCTCCCGCGACGACAGTGCCAAAAGACACGACGCCGAAGACCTGGTCTATCGCCATGCCATCCAAGGGGGCCCCCAATGACCCACCCCTTTCAATGTTCCAAAAATATCCCGGGATGCGCGAGGGGCTGGCCCCTCGCTCCCACCACAAGGGCCACGCCATGACTCACACCCTCGAAACCGACCGCCTGCGCCTCAGCATGCCCACGCCCGATATGTTCGATCACGTCGCCGATTTCCTTGGCTCGGACCGCGCCGCCTATGTCGGCGGGCCGCTGCATCGCTATCTGGCCTGGAACAGCTTTGCCGGCCATCTGGGCCACTGGCAGTTGCGCGGCTATGGCCTCTTTGCGGTGGTCGACAAATCCGACGACGCGCTCTGCGGCATGATCGGCCCCTACAACCCCGATGGCTGGCTCGCCCCGGAAATCGGCTGGTGGATCACCAACCCCGCGAAAGAGGGTAAGGGCATCGCCATGGAAGCCGCC
This sequence comes from Halovulum sp. GXIMD14793, assembly GCF_054457435.1. Classification (NCBI taxonomy): domain Bacteria; kingdom Pseudomonadati; phylum Pseudomonadota; class Alphaproteobacteria; order Rhodobacterales; family Paracoccaceae; genus Halovulum; species Halovulum sp. GXIMD14793. The sequence goes on from NZ_JBTLNE010000028.1 coordinate 25,976, forward strand.
CTGCGCGCCCGCCGCCACGCCTATGACACCATCGGCTGGACCGAGGCCTTCAGCGTCATCGCGCCGGACAACACCCGCTCGATCGCGCTGGCCGAACGGATGGGCGCGACGCTGGACCGCAAGGATGTCACCCCGACCGGCAAACCCGCCCTGATCTATCGCCACCCAGCCCCGGCGGAGGCCGCATGACCCGCAGTTTTCGCATAATGCAAATCGACTTTGCGGCCAGCCGATTGCCAGACGTTTGCCATACGCATGCCATACGCATGCTGGCACCCTTCGGAGACAGCCTATGACCGACGCCATTACCCGTGCCGCGACCCTTCTGAAAGAGCATCGCGACAGCATCGACCGACTGGACGCGATCCTCGTGTTCACCCTGGCCGAACGCTTCAAGCACACCCAGTCGGTTGGCAAGCTCAAGGCCGAACACGCCCTGCCCCCCTCCGACCCCTCGCGTGAGGCTGACCAGATTGCCCGGCTCGAACGGCTTGCCGCCGAAGCCGATCTCGACCCGGAATTTGCTAAAAAATTCCTCAACTTCGTGATCTTGGAAGTGATCCGCCATCACGAACAACACCAATCCGCGACAGACTGATCTGTCGCAGACCGCCATGATCAAAGGAGAACAAAATGGCTATTAAAATCCGTCTCGCCCGTGGGGGCTCCAAGAAACGTCCGTTTTACCGGATTGTGGCCGCCGACAGCCGCATGCCCCGCGATGGCCGCTACATCGAAAAACTGGGCACTTACAATCCCTTGCTGCCCAAAGACAGCGAAGACCGCGTCAAGATGGACCTCGACCGGGTAAAGTACTGGCTCGGCGAAGGCGCACAGACAACAGATCGTATTTCGCGGATGCTGGAAGCTGCTGGCGTGCTTGAAAAGAAAGAGCGCAGCAACCCGCAGAAAGCGGAACCCGGCAAGAAAACTCAGGAACGGGCCGAAGAAAAAGCCGCCAAAGAAGCCGAAGCTGCTGAGGCCGCAAAAGCCGCCGCAGAAGCCCCGGCCGAAGAACCGGCCGAAGAACCCGCTGCCGAGGAAGCTCCCGCAGAAGAAGCCCCTGCCGAGGACACAGCGGCCGAGGAAACCCCTGCAGAGGAAGAGAAGGCCGAGTAAGGCCTTCCTTCATCCCCGGTATGGGCGAGCCCAACACAGCGCATATATGCGTCGGCGCCATCGCCGGCGCCTTTGGTGTGCGCGGCGAGGTGCGGTTGAAATCCTTTTGCGCCGATCCCGGTGCCATTGCGGATTACGCCCCCCTGACGACCGAAGATGGTGGCACCAGCTATGAGGTCACCATCACACGGCCGATCAAAAACGGGTTCGCCGCCCGCCTGTCCGGGGTGCCCACGCGCGAGGCGGCAGAGGCGCTGAAAGGCACGCGCCTTTACGCCCCGCGCGACCGCCTGCCCGCCTTGCCCGATGACGAATTCTACCATACCGACCTGATCGGGCTGGAGGTGTTCGACACCGGCGGCGCGCGGCTTGGCAAGGTCAGTGCCGTGCATGATCACGGCGCGGGCGATCTGCTGGAGGTGTCTTTCGGCGGAAAATCCGTCCTGCTGCCCTTCACGCAGGAGGCCGTGCCAACCATCGACCTGACCGCGAAACGGGCCATCATCGACCCGCCCGACGGTCTGTTCGATGAGGGCAAGCCATGACCGCGCTTGTCCCCGAGCTTTACTGCCGCGACCTGACAAAAAGCCTGATCGCCTATACCGGCGTGTTCGGCTTTATCAAGCAATATGGGCGAGAGGGCTTTGCCTATCTGAAGCTTGGAGAGGCCGCCCTTATGCTGGAACAACTCAATGTTGACAGCTGGCTGGCCGCCCCAGCTGAACCGCCACTGGGCCGCGGGATCAACCTGCAGATCGAGGTGGAAAATCTGGCCAAACTGGTCTCCCGCGCCAAGGCCGCCCAGACACCCGTTTTTCGCCCATTGGAAGAGGTTTGGTACAAGACTGGCACCGGGCTAAGCGGCCAGCGCCAGATTGTTTTGCAGGACCCCGACGGCTATCTGCTGCGGTTCTGCCAGACCTTGCCCTCGGAAACCCCGCCCGCATCCAAAGCCCGGTTCGTCCGATGACCGACCGCCCAGAGCGCCCGGCCAAATCCCATGGCCGTCTGGCTGTCCGCCCCTCGGCCCAGCCGCGTGAACTGATGCAGGACCGGCCCGACCTGGCCGGAGCCTGGACAGCACGGGTACTGACCCTATTCCCCGAGATGTTCCCCGGCCCCCTAGGCTATTCGCTGACCGGCAAGGCGTTGCAGGACGGGCTGTGGCGTCTGGAAACGCTGCAAATTCGCGACTTTGGCGAAGGGAAGCACCGCAATGTCGATGACACGCCCGCAGGCGGCGGGGCGGGCATGGTGCTTCGCGCTGATATTCTGGCAAAGGCGCTGGATGCCGCGTCAGCCGGTGCAACGGGCAACTGGCCCGTGATCTATCTGTCCCCGCGCGGCCGGCGCTTTGATCAGACCATGGCCCGGCGGCTGGCCCAGACCGATGGCATCACGTTGCTTTGTGGCCGGTTCGAAGGTGTGGATCAGCGAATCCTCGACACAAGAAATATCATCGAGGTCAGCCTGGGCGACTATATCCTGACCGGCGGAGAAATCGCCGCACAGGCCTTGATTGACGCAACGGTTCGCCTTATACCCCGCGTGCTTGGGAATGCTGAGTCGACCGAGGAAGAAAGTTTCTCTCACGGGCTTCTCGAATACCCGCAATATACAAGGCCCACTGACTGGGATGGCCACCAGATACCCGAGATCCTGCTTTCGGGACATCATGGCCGGATTGCCACATGGCGGCACGCCCAGGCGGAAGCTTTGACAAAGGAACGTCGTCCCGACCTGTGGCGGGCTTATCTTGAAACCCAAGGTAAGAGCCCGGAGCCAGGCCAACAGCTCTCGGACGCGCACACCATCGCCGGCAAAGGCGAGAACAAGGATTGAGACGATGAACCTACTGGAAACGCTCGAGAAAGAGCAAATTGCTGCGCTTGGCAAAGATATCCCTGACTTCAAGGCTGGCGATACCATCCGCGTCGGCTTCAAGGTGACCGAGGGCACCCGGACCCGTGTGCAGAACTACGAAGGTGTCTGCATCAGCCGCAAGAACGGCCATGGCATTGACGGGTCCTTTACCGTTCGCAAAATTTCCTTCGGCGAAGGTGTCGAGCGTGTCTTCCCGCTCCACTCGCCCAATATCGACAGCATCACAGTGATCCGCCGCGGCCGCGTTCGCCGTGCGAAACTGTACTACCTGCGTGAGCGTCGCGGTAAATCTGCGCGTATCGCAGAAAAGACCAACTACCGCGAGCTGTCCTCTAAATAGAGGGCAAAGCTTCGCCACAGACGGCTTTCAAAGGCACTCCGAACGGGGTGCCTTTTTCGTTTTAAGAGACCCTGGTCGGCGTTCCGTGGCGACCCTAGGCGATAAGCCGCGCATCGCCGAGCCGTGGTGCGGCGATCTGCCATTCGGTTAGAGCGCTTTATCCCAGCCACCGGCGCGCTCCAACCATTCGATGCACCAAGACCAACCCAATCGCCGTGCCGACGGGACGGCTCGGCGATGCGCGGCGGCCTGACGGCCTTATTCCGCGCGTGGTTAGAATGGGCGTTCTACTCCGCCACGCATCCATCGTCTTAATACATTCACGAACCTGTTGAATTTCACCCTCGCCCCCTTGTTAGAATCGTTCTAGTTTATTTCCAAACTTTGACCGATTCACCAAATGGGGGAACGAATTATGGACGGGAACACCAATCCGGCAGGCGGCTGCCCAGTCATGCATGGCGGCAATACAGGACAGGACAACAGCGTCACCAAATGGTGGCCACGCTCCCTGAACCTGGACATCCTGCATCAGCATGGCGCGCGGACCAATCCGATGGACGCGGACTATGATCACCGCAAGGCGGTCAAAGCGCTGGATTTTGAGGCTGTCAAAGCAGACGTCAAAGCCCTGATGACCGACAGCCAAAGCTGGTGGCCCGCGGATTGGGGGCATTATGGCGGGCTGATGATCCGTCTGGCCTGGCACTCTGCGGGTTCTTATCGCATGGGCGATGGTCGGGGCGGTGCAGGCTCGGGCAATATCCGGTTTGCGCCGCTGAACTCCTGGCCAGACAATGCCAGCCTGGACAAGGCGCGGCGGCTGCTGTGGCCGGTGAAAAAGAAATACGGCAATGCGCTCAGCTGGGCCGATCTGATCGTGTTGTCGGGCACCATCGCCTACGAATCCATGGGGCTGAAAACCTTCGGCTTTGGCTTCGGGCGCGAGGATATCTGGGGGCCAGAGCAGGACGTGAACTGGGGGGGCGAGGATGAATGGCTCGCCCCGTCCGAGAACCGTTATGGTGATCTGGACGATACCGCGACCCTCTATAATCCGCTGGCCGCCGTTCATATGGGGCTGATCTATGTGAACCCCGAGGGGGTGAACGGCAATCCTGATCCGGCCCGCACCGCGCTGCATGTGCGCGAAACCTTTGGCCGGATGGCAATGAATGACGAGGAAACCGCCGCGCTGACCTGCGGTGGCCATACCGTTGGCAAGGCACATGGTGGCGGCGATCACGCCAATATCGGGGCTGAACCTGAGGGCTGCCCGGTGCATATGCAGGGCTTTGGTTGGGACAACCCCGGCCTGGACGGCAAGGCAACCAATGCCTTTACATCTGGGGTCGAAGGGGCCTGGACCAAAAATCCGACCCAGTGGGATATGGGCTTTTTCGACTATCTGTTCGGCTACGAATGGGAACTGACCAAATCCCCTGCCGGGGCCAATCAGTGGAAACCGGTCGACATGCCTGAAGATCACATGCCGGTTGACCCGACTGATCCTTCGGTTCGCATCATGCCGGTCATGACCGATGCGGATATGGCGATGAAGGTCGATCCAACCTACAATGCGATCTGCCAGAAATTCCGCGCCGATCCCGATTACTTTGCCGATACCTTTGCCCGCGCCTGGTTCAAGCTGACCCACCGCGATATGGGGCCTCGGGCGAATTACCATGGGCCGGATGTGCCGTCAGAGGATCTGATCTGGCAGGACCCGGTTCCCGCTGGTTCCACCGCCTATGACGTTGCAGCTGTGAAGGCGAAGATCGCGGCCAGCGGCCTGTCTGCGGCAGACATGATTGCCACCGCCTGGGACAGCGCGCGGACCTATCGCGGCTCGGACAAACGGGGCGGAGCGAATGGCGCACGCATCCGTCTGGCACCGCAAAAGGACTGGGCGGCGAATGAGCCGCAGCGAATGGCGCAGGTGCTGGCTGTGCTGGAGCCGATTGCAGCTGAGACCGGAGCCTCCATCGCGGATGTGATCGTTCTGGCCGGGAATGTCGGTCTGGAGCAGGCCATAACGGCGGCGGGCCACAGCATCGCGGTTCCCTTTGCTCCGGGACGCGGCGACGCGACCGATGCGCAAACCGATGCCGAGAGCTTTGACGTGCTGGAGCCGTTGGCCTGCGGTTTCCGCAACTGGCAAAAGGAAAAATACGCCGTCGCGCCCGAGGAACTGATGCTGGATAAGGCGCAGCTTCTGAGCCTGACCGCGGCGGAAATGACTGTGCTGGTCGGCGGGATGCGAGTGTTGGGCGTCAATCACAGCGGCAGCAGCCATGGTGTGTTCACCGACCGCGTGGGTCAGCTGACCAACGACTTTTTCGTCAACCTGACCGACATGGCCTATAGCTGGCACCCGGCAGAGGATGGCAGTTACGAGATCCGCGACCGGGCCTCTGGCGCTGTCAAATGGACTGCGACCAGCGCCGATCTGGTCTTCGGCTCAAACTCGATCCTGCGCGCCTATGCCGAGGTTTACGCCCAGGATGACAATGCCGAGAAATTCGTGCGCGATTTTGTGGCCGCCTGGACCAAGGTCATGAACGCAGATCGGTTTGATCTGGCTTAAGGTTATCGCCGGGCGGTGTATCTGCCGCCCGGCGCTTCTGATCCCGTTTTAGCGATACAGCAGAACCGGGATTTTCACCGATTGGATCATCGCCGTTGTGGTCGACCCGATGATCAGGCTGCGAATGCGGCTGTGGCCATAGGCCCCCATCACCAGCAGATCGAAGCCTTCCTCTGTGGTCAGGCGGGTCAACACCTCCTCGGGGGTGCCAGAGACAACGCGCGGGGTCGCGTTGATGTCTGCGGCGCGCAGGGTTGCGACCGCGGCTTCTGCAATCTCCTGCAGTTTGACGGTGTCCTGACCGATGCTTAGCACGCAGATCTCAAGACCGGCAAAGACCGGGCTGGCCGCCATCCGGTCAATGGCCACGTTCGCACTGGCGCTGCCATCATAGGCCACCAGCACGCGGGAAATGGGCCGAAACTCGCGCGAGGCGACAAAGACCGGCACCTTGGAGGTCCGCACGATCCGTTCCAGGTTTGAGCCAAGATGGCCGGAGGCAAAATCCGCCCCCTCGCCGCGTTTGCCGATGGTGATGGCGCGGATATCGCCGTCCAACTCCCGCACGGCATCCAGCAGATCGCCCTTGCGCAGCCGCAGGTTCACATGCGGCACACCGTCCTGATCCAGGATCGCCTTGGCATCCTCAAGAATGGCGTGGCCCTGCGCCTGCGCCAGTTTCGCGCGCTGTTCATCCAGCGCGGACAGCTCTTTCAGCAGGGCCGATCGTGCCCCTAGGCGCAGCGCGCCTGACAGGTCGGTCGGTGTCCCGCCCTCGTTGCGACCCAGCACATGCATCGCCTCTACCCCGGCGTTCAGCTTTTGTGCGATCCAGGCCGTGTGATGGCACACACTTTCGGAATAGGCCGAGCCATCCAGCAATGCCAATATCTTGTCCATGCTCATCCCCCCTCAATGCCCCATCAGCTTGTCCAGCGCCCCGGGCTTGTCATGGATAGCAAGCTTGTCGACCAATGTCTCGGTGGCGGCGTTCATGCCGATAACCTTCACCTCGGCCCCTTCGCGGCGGAATTTCAGGATAATCATGTCCAGCGCCTGCACCGAACTGATATCCCAGATATGTGCCTGACTGACATCGATGACAACGCGGTCCAGCGCTTCGCGCAGATCGAACGCCTCGGTGAAATCCTCGACGGAGCCATAGAACAGCTGGCCTTCCACAACGTAAGTCCGCTCGCGCCCATCCTCTGACAGGCTGGAGGACATGCGAAACAGCTGGGCGATCTTGCCCGCGAAAAAGATGCCGGACAGCAGCACACCCACCAACACACCGATAGCCAGGTTATGGGTGTAAACGACCACCGCGACGGTTGCGATCATAACTATAGAGGACGAATGCGGATGCACCTTCAGGTTTTTAATCGAAGACCAGGAAAACGTCCCGATGGAGACCATGATCATGATGGCCACCAACGCTGGCATTGGGATGCGGGCGACGAAATCCCCAAGCCCGACCACTAGAACCAGCAGAACAACACCGGCGGTAAAGGCCGACAGGCGGCCGCGCCCGCCGGACTTAACATTGATGATCGACTGGCCGATCATGGCACATCCGGCCATGCCGCCGATAAACCCGGTGACGGTGTTTGCGATGCCCTGCCCGATACATTCCTGATCCCGGCTGGTTTTCGTGTCAGTCAGATCGTCCACGATGCTCTGGGTCATCAAGCTTTCCAGCAGGCCGACGGCCGCGACGGCCGCCGCATAGGGAAAGATGATTTTCAGCGTTTCCAGCGTCAGAGGAATATCAGGCAGCAGAAAGGCCGGCAGGGCCTCGGGCAGATCGCCCAGATTGTCAACGGTGCGAACGTCCCAGCCTGTCAGCACAACAACAGCCGTCAGCACGATGATGGCGACCAGCGGCGACGGGAAGGCTGTGGTGATCCGCGGGAACAGGTAGATGATCGCAAGCCCCACCGCCACAAGCGCATAGGTCAACCAGGTCACATCCGCATTGCGCGGATCAATCTCGGGGATTTGCGACATGAAAATCAGGATCGCGAGCGCGTTCACAAAGCCGGTCATCACCGAGCTTGATATATAGCGCATAAAACGCCCCAGCTTCAGAAAACCAGCGGTGATCTGCAGCAGACCGGCCAGAACGGTCGCGGCCAGCAGATGATCCAGCCCATGCTGCTTGACCAGAGAGCCCATGACAAAGGCCGTTGCAGCAGTCGCCGCCGAGATCATCCCGGGCCGCCCGCCCGTAAAGGCAATCAGCACCGCGATAGAGAACGAGGCATAAAGCCCCACCTCGGGATCCACCCCCGCCATGGTCGAGAACGCAATCGCCTCGGGGATCAGGGCCAGGGCCACAACGATGCCCGCAAGGACATCACCGCGAATATTGCCGAACCATTGCTGTCGGTATTCAGAAACAGAGATCATGAGCAGTTAGATACCTTGCGCCGCGCAGGTCCCGCAAAGACCAGTCCGGCATGTCAGATTAAGAAACCGACACGTTTTGCTGAACCAGCCTTTGGTTCGGCCCGAAACATCCCGGAATGTCATTGTTGTTTATGCACGCCGCGCACAGGCGAAAGCCTGCTTTTCACGCCGAGCGGTAAAGGGTTATCCGGCGGATCAGCGACCGGAAGCGCCACCCGGGCTTTCACCGAGACCTGTACGATTTGCACCGCATAGACCTGATTCTGCGCAAAATCTCAAGCATTATTGGCACCACAGGCCGTGTTTACCCTTCCAATTTCGGAGGGTTCATCAATACCGCCTTAAAAACATCAAGCTATCAAAATAGATAAAACTACTCTTCCAGATTATAATTTATATTAGACACCTTACCCAATATTGTTAATACGTCAGACGTGGGTTTTTCAGAGTAATTGGTGCTAAAGTAGTGCGTCTCAAAGTCGCTGGAGAAGCCTTGGTTTTTTCCCGCTACAAAACCATACTCGTCACTCTCCAGCGACTTAATGTCGTCGACTGACAGGCCCAGCTTACGCAGCGTTTTGTTCCCAAATTTAACCGACCCCACATAGTAGGGTTTGCTCTCAAATTCCTCAAACTCTGCGAATATGCAGGTGCCATTGCTGTCCAGCATTGGGTAAGACAAGACCTGAACTGGATTTCATAAGCTCTACTCCATAGATGCCAACCATGCCCGAAAGAAAGTCCGACTTGCTTTCACCGCACTATGCCAATTCGCACTATCCTCCCAAAATGTCCTCCTAAAGCGTTTCGAGTTTACCTTGAGACATCACATAAAATCGAAACGCGTACACCATATAGGCTTATCACTGCGTTTCAGGATAATCTTTTGTCTCAGGTTTATCCCGAAACGCTTTAGGGCCTGTTAACACTTAATCATCTCCACGATGAGGGTGAAGTTCAGAAAGGCGCGGCACATGACATCAAGCTTTTCGAATCTTGAGAAGATACGTCGGAAGTCTTTCAGCCTTCGGAACAGGCGTTCGACTTCGTTGCGCCTCTTGTAGAGGGTGCGGTCGTAGCCCCATTTGACCCGCCGGTTTGCCTTCGGAGGGACAACCGGAACCATGCCCAAGTCGAGCACCAGTTGTCGCGTTTCGTCGCCCTCATAGGCCCGGTCCATGAGCAGGGGCACACCTTTGATCGGCGCCTCCCAATCGGTCAGCAGGGCGCGGCCCTCGGACCAAGAAATTTGCGATGTCGCGGCATCGGCCATGTCGTTTTGTAAGTCCTCACAAAAGAAAAGCCCCGCCAGTTGGCAGGGCTTTTCATTGTTCAGACGTAAGACGCCCGTTACTCGGTCGCGCTTTCCTCGGGAACCTCTACCGGGCCTTCCAGCGCAATTGCAGCTTCGGCGTCTTCGCGGCGTTCTTCCAGGATCTTGGCGTCACGCTGCTGGGCCACACGTTTGATATCGTGTGTGGCACCACCGGTCCCGGCGGGGATCAGGCGGCCAACGATGACGTTTTCCTTCAGGCCGATCAGGCGATCGCGTTTGCCTTGCGTTGCCGCTTCGGTCAGAACGCGGGTGGTTTCCTGGAACGACGCAGCCGAGATGAAGCTGCGGGTCTGCAGCGACGCCTTGGTGATCCCCAGAAGGATCGGGCCGCCCTTGGCAGGCTCGCGGCCTTCGGCGATGGCCTTTTCGTTGGCCTCGTCGAATTCGGCCTTATCGACCTGTTCACCCTTCAGAAGGATGGTACCGCCACTGTCGGACACTTCCCATTTCTGCAGCATCTGGCGGACGATCACCTCGATATGCTTATCGTTGATCTTCACGCCCTGCAGACGATAGACGTCCTGGACCTCGTCGATCAGGTAATCGGCCAGCGCCTCGACACCCATGATCTGCAGGATGTCATGCGGCGCAGGGTTGCCGTCCATCAGGTATTCGCCCTTCTGGATGAAGTCGCCTTCCTGCACAGGGATGTGCTTGCCTTTCGGGATCATGTACTCGACAGGATCGGCACCTTCCTCGGTCGGAACGATCGAGACGCGGCGCTTGTTTTTGTAATCCTTACCAAAATGCACATGGCCGGAAATTTCGGCAATGATCGCATGATCCTTCGGACGGCGGGCTTCGAACAGTTCGGCCACACGCGGCAGACCACCGGTGATGTCCTTGGTCTTCGCGCCCTCACGCGGGATACGCGCCAGCACATCACCGGCCTTGACCTCCTGCCCGTCTTCGATCGACAGAATGGCGTCAACCGACATCGGGTGGGTCTCAGGGTTGCCGTTATCCAGCCGCACAGGTTCCCCGGTTTTGGGGTCAGCCAGGATAATCTCAGGCTTCAGATCGTTGCCCTTCGGCGCAGTGCGCCAGTCGATCACGATCTTCTGGCTGATACCGGTGGCATCGTCGGTCTCTTCGCGGACGGCAACGCCTGCGGCCAGATCGACGAATTTCGCCACACCATCCTTTTCGGCGATGATCGGCAGGGTGTAGGGATCCCATTCGAACAGCTTATCGCCGCGCGCAACCTTGGCCTTGTCCTTGACATGAACCTTGGACCCATAGCCGATCTTGTGGCTGACCAGTTCGGTGCCGTTGCCGTCAATGATCGCAATTTCCATGTTGCGGGACATCGCCACATGCTCACCATCACGGTTTTTCAGCAGGTTCGGGTTCCGAAACTCGATCTTGCCTTCCTGACTGGCTTCCTGGAACGACTGGCTGCCGCCCTGGGCGATCCCGCCGATGTGGAAGGTCCGCATGGTCAGCTGGGTGCCCGGCTCGCCGATGGACTGCGCGGCGATGATGCCGACAGCCTCGCCCGGGTTCACCCGGGTCCCGCGTGCCAGATCGCGACCGTAACAGGTGGCACAGATGCCATCCTCGGCCTCGCAGGTCAGCGGGGATCGGATCTGCATGGTGACAACACCCGCAGCCTCGATCTCTTCGGACAGACGCTCGTCCAGCAGGTCGCCGCGCTTGGCCAGAACCTCATCGGTGCCGGGACGCAGGACATCCTCGGCCACGACGCGGCCCAAAATACGCTCGCTGAGCGAGGCGACAACCTCCCCGTCATTGACCGCAGCCCTTGCGGTGATCGACTTGTCGGTGCCGCAATCGTCCATCTTGACGATGCAATCCTGTGCCACATCCACCAGACGCCGGGTCAGATAGCCCGAGTTGGCGGTTTTCAGTGCGGTATCGGCCAGACCCTTACGGGCACCGTGGGTGGAGTTAAAGTACTCCTGCACGGTCAGGCCTTCCTTAAAGTTCGAGATAATCGGCGTTTCGATAATCTCGCCCGACGGTTTGGCCATCAGACCACGCATCCCGCCCAGCTGTTTCATCTGGGCCGGGCTACCACGTGCCCCGGAATGCGCCATCATGTAGACGCTGTTGGGTTCCATTTCGGCCCCGGCATCATCCCGGCGCACGGCCGAAATCTCGCCCATCATCGCGTCCGCAACAACGTCCGAACATTTCGACCAGGCATCGACCACCTTGTTGTATTTCTCGCCCTGAGTGATCAGGCCGTCCATATACTGGTGTTCGAATTCCTTCACCTGATCGCGGGTGGAGTTCACCAGATCCCACTTGGTGTCGGGAATGACCATGTCATCCTTGCCAAAGGAAATCCCGGCCTTGAAGGCCTCGCGGAAGCCCAGCGACATGATCTGATCGCAGAAAATGACGCTCTCTTTCTGGCCGCAGTGACGGTAGACGATGTCGATGACCTCACCGACTTCTTTCTTCCGCAGCAGGCGGTTGACGATGTCGTAAGGCGCTTTGTGGTTCTTCGGCAGCAGCGCACCAAGACGCATCCGGCCCGGGGTGGTTTCCACCCGTGCCCAATAAGCGTTGCCTTCCTCGTCGATCTGTTCGACCCGCGCCGTGATCTTGGCATGCAGATGCACAAGGCCAGAGTTCAGCGCGTGCTCTACCTCTTCGATGTTGGAGAAGACCATGCCTTCACCCAGCATCCCCTCACGCTCCAGCGTGATGTAGTAGAGACCAAGGATCATATCCTGCGACGGAACGATGATCGGCTTACCGTTCGCAGGCGACAGAACGTTGTTGGTCGACATCATCAGGACGCGCGCCTCAAGCTGAGCCTCAAGGCTCAGCGGGACGTGTACGGCCATCTGATCGCCGTCGAAGTCAGCGTTAAAGGCGGAACAGACCAGCGGGTGCAGCTGGATTGCCTTGCCTTCGATCAGCACTGGCTCGAACGCCTGAATGCCCAGACGGTGCAGGGTCGGCGCGCGGTTCAGCAGCACGGGGTGTTCGCGGATCACCTCATCAAGGATATCCCAAACTTCCGGACGCTCTTTCTCGACCAGTTTCTTGGCCTGCTTGACGGTCGAGGACAGACCCTTCGCATCAAGGCGCGAATAGATGAACGGCTTGAACAGCTCCAGCGCCATCTTCTTGGGCAAGCCGCACTGGTGCAGCTTCAGCTCCGGCCCGGTCACGATCACCGAACGGCCCGAGAAGTCGACGCGTTTCCCCAGAAGGTTCTGGCGGAAGCGGCCCTGCTTGCCCTTCAGCATGTCGGAAAGCGATTTCAGCGGGCGCTTGTTGGCCCCCGTGATCACGCGGCCCCGGCGACCGTTGTCAAACAACGCATCAACGGATTCCTGCAGCATCCGCTTTTCGTTGCGGATGATGATGTCCGGGGCGCGCAGTTCGATCAGGCGCTTCAGACGGTTGTTCCGGTTGATCACCCGGCGGTACAGATCGTTCAGATCCGAGGTCGCGAACCGGCCACCATCCAGCGGCACCAGCGGGCGCAGCTCGGGCGGGATGACCGGGATCACGGTCAGGATCATCCATTCCGGACGGTTGCCTGACTCGCGGAAATTCTCGACCAGTTTCAGACGCTTGATGATCTTTTTCGGCTTCAGTTCACCGGTGGCCTCGGCCAGATCGGCGCGCAGTTGCTCTGCCTCGGCATCTAGGTCGATGGCGGCCAGCATTTCGCGGATCGCTTCGGCACCAATGCCAGCGCGGAACGCATCTGCGCCATACTGATCCTCGGCATCCATGAACTCTTCCTCGGTCATAAGCTGACCATAGGCGAGGTCCGTCAGACCGGGTTCGATCACCACGTAGTTTTCGAAGTAAAGGATGCGCTCCAGATCGCGCAGCGTCATATCCAGCATCAGACCGATGCGAGACGGCAGCGATTTCAGGAACCAGATATGCGCAACCGGTGCGGCCAGTTCGATATGGCCCATCCGCTCGCGCCGGACCTTCTGCAGCGTGACTTCCACACCGCATTTCTCGCAGGTCACACCGCGATACTTCATGCGTTTATATTTGCCGCACAAGCATTCGTAATCCTTGATCGGGCCAAAGATACGCGCACAGAACAGGCCATCACGCTCGGGCTTGAAGGTCCGGTAGTTGATGGTTTCGGGCTTTTTGATCTCACCGAACGACCAACTGAGAATACGCTCTGGCGAGGCAAGATTGATCTTGATCTCGTCAAAGGTCCGCATTGGCTGGACGGGGTTGAACGGGTTCATCACTTCTTGGTTCATCTCGTGATCCTTATGTCAGGGAAAGGGAGTGGGACGCCGGTGCGCCCTTACTCCGTCTCCTCCGCGTCCTGCAGTTCCATGTTCAGACCCAGCGAGCGGATCTCCTTGACCAGAACGTTGAACGATTCCGGCACGCCGGCTTCGAAGTTGTCCTCGCCCTTGACGATGCTTTCGTAGACCTTGGTCCGGCCTGCCACATCGTCCGATTTCACCGTCAGCATTTCCTGCAAGGTGTAAGCGGCACCGTAAGCTTCCAGTGCCCAGACCTCCATCTCACCAAAGCGCTGACCACCGAACTGCGCCTTACCACCCAGCGGCTGCTGTGTAACCAGCGAGTATGGGCCGGTGGAGCGGGCGTGGATCTTGTCATCGACCAGGTGGTGCAGTTTCAGGATGTATTTCACACCCACGGTAACGGGGCGGGCGAATTGTTCGCCGGTCCGGCCATCGAACAGCACTGACTGACCGCTTTCGTTGAAACCGGCACGGACAAGCGCGTCGTTGACATCTGCCTCTTTGGCACCGTCGAAGACGGGGGTTGCGATCGGAACACCGGCGGTAACATTACCGGCCGCTTCGGTGAATTCGTCATCTGACATCGGCTTGATAGCTTCGTCATAGACCTCATCACCATAGGCGATCTTCATCGCGTCGCGCACCGGGGTCATATCGCCAGAGCGGCGGTATTCATCCAGCGCGTTCTTGATCGACCCGCCAAGACCGCGCGCGGCCCAGCCCATATGGGTTTCAAGGATCTGACCGACATTCATACGGCTGGGAACGCCGAGCGGGTTCAGCACCACGTCGACCGGGGTCCCGTCCTCAAGGAACGGCATGTCTTCCTCGGGCACCACCTTAGAGATAACACCCTTGTTGCCGTGACGCCCGGCCATCTTGTCGCCCGGCTGCAGCTTACGCTTCACCGCGATAAAGACTTTGACCATCTTCATCACACCCGGTGGCAGGTCGTCGCCGCGGCGTACTTTCTCTACCTTGTCTTCAAAGCGCGCATCAAGCGAGGCTTTCTGCCGCTCATACTGGGTGTTCAGCGCCTCAACCTCGGTCGCGACTTTCTCGTCGTCGATGGCCAGCTGCCACCACTGACCGCGGCTCAGGCTTTCCAGCAGGTCTTGGTCGATAGTGGCCGGTGTCTTGACGCCTTTCGGGCCTTTGACAGCCTTTTGTCCCAGGATCATCGATTGCAGACGCGCATAGATGTTGCGGTCCAGGATGGCCAGCTCGTCATCGCGGTCGCGCGACAGGCGTTCCACCTCTTCGCGCTCGATCTGCAGGGCACGCTCGTCTTTTTCCACGCCATGGCGGTTAAAGACACGCACCTCAACCACGGTGCCGAAATCGCCCGGCGGCAGCCGCAGGGAGGTGTCGCGCACATCCGAGGCTTTCTCTCCAAAGATGGCCCGCAGGAGTTTTTCCTCCGGGGTCATCGGGCTTTCGCCTTTCGGGGTGATCTTGCCGACCAGAATATCGGCCGGTCCCACCTCGGACCCGATATAGACGATGCCCGCCTCGTCGAGGTTGCGCAAAGCTTCCTCGCCGACATTGGGGATATCGCGGGTGATTTCCTCGGGGCCCAGCTTGGTGTCGCGGGCCGCAACCTCGAATTCCTCGATATGAACGGAGGTAAAGACATCGTCTTTCACGATCCGCTCAGAGATCAGGATGGAATCCTCGTAGTTGTAGCCGTTCCAGGGCATGAACGCGACCAGCGCGTTTTTACCCAGGGCCAGTTCACCCAGATCGGTCGACGGGCCATCGGCGATAAACTCACCTTTGGATACCGTGTCGCCCACCTTCACCAGCGGACGCTGGTTGATGCAGGTGTTCTGGTTCGACCGCTGGAACTTGCGCAGGCGGTAGATATCGACGCCCGGATCGCCGGGGTCCAGATCTTCGGTGGCGCGCACAACGATACGCATCGCATCGACCTGATCGACAATACCAGCACGGCGCGCGGTGATCGCAGCGCCGGAATCGCGGGCAACGATTTCCTCGATCCCGGTGCCGACAAACGGCGCCTCGGCCCGCAGCAGCGGCACGGCCTGACGTTGCATGTTCGATCCCATCAAGGCGCGGTTCGCATCGTCATTCTCAAGGAACGGGATCAGCGAGGCCGCGACCGAGACCAGCTGCTTGGGCGAGACGTCGATCAGATCGACATTCTCGGCCGGGTTCAGCATGTATTCGCCGGATTTCCGGGTCGAGACCAGTTCATTGACGAACTTACCCTTCGCATCCAGCTGCGCATTCGCCTGCGCCACGGTGTGGCGCATCTCTTCGGTTGCGGACATGTAAAGGACCTCATCGGTCACTTTGCCTTCCTCAACCCGGCGATAGGGCGTTTCGATAAAGCCGTATTTGTTCACCCGGGCGAACGATGCCAGCGAGTTGATCAGACCAATATTCGGCCCTTCAGGCGTTTCAATCGGGCACATCCGGCCATAATGGGTCGGGTGAACGTCGCGCACCTCAAAGCCCGCACGCTCCCGGGTCAGACCGCCCGGCCCAAGCGCCGAAAGGCGGCGTTTGTGCGTCACTTCGGACAGCGGGTTGGTCTGGTCCATGAACTGCGACAACTGCGAGGACCCGAAGAATTCACGCACAGCGGCGGCTGCCGGTTTCGCGTTGATCAGATCCTGGGGCATCACGGTGTCAATCTCGACACTGGACATGCGTTCCCTGATCGCACGCTCCATCCGCAGCAGGCCGACGCGATACTGGTTTTCCATCAACTCACCGACGGAGCGGACGCGGCGGTTACCAAGGTGGTCGATATCGTCCACCTCACCCCGGCCATCGCGCAGATCAACCAGCGCTTTGATCACGGAAATGATGTCTTCGTTGCGCAGGGTGCGCATTGTGTCGGGCGCATCCAGATCCAGACGCATGTTCATTTTGACCCGGCCAACGGCGGACAGGTCATAGCGTTCGGCGTCAAAGAACAGCTGGTCGAACAGCGCCTGTGCCGCATCAACGGTTGGCGGCTCGCCCGGGCGCATCACACGATAGATATCCATCAGCGCGGTTTCGCGGTTCAGGTTCTTGTCCACCGCCATGGTGTTGCGGATATAGGCACCGACATTGATACCATCGATATCAAGAACCGGGATCGATTTCACGCCATTGTCCAGCAGCGTCTTGATCGTACCGCCCGTGACGTTGCCGTCTTTGTCAATCTCCTGGGTCAGCTCATCACCAGCTTCGACCCAGATTTCACCGGTTTCTTCGTTGATGATGTCTTCGGCAACAAACTTGCCGATGATGGCATCGTAAGGCACCAGAATGTCAGGAACCTTACCGGAATCGAGGATCTGTTTGACCGTGCGCGGGGTAACTTTCTTACCCGCTTCGGCAATCACTTCGCCTGATTTCGCATCGACCACGTCGAACAGCGGCTTGGTGCCGCGGATCCGCTCGGGGAAGAACTTGGTGGTCCAACCCTTCTTGGAATGCTTGTAGGTGACGGTGTCGTAATACTCCTTCATGATGCCTTCCTGGTCGAGACCAAGTGCAT
This sequence comes from Halovulum sp. GXIMD14793, assembly GCF_054457435.1. Taxonomy (NCBI): domain Bacteria; kingdom Pseudomonadati; phylum Pseudomonadota; class Alphaproteobacteria; order Rhodobacterales; family Paracoccaceae; genus Halovulum; species Halovulum sp. GXIMD14793. The sequence goes on from NZ_JBTLNE010000028.1 coordinate 43,403, forward strand.
AAAGAAGGGTCGTCACCGGCAGTTTGCGGCGGCGGTCGATACGGGCGAAAACGATATCCTTGGCGTCGAATTCGAAGTCCAGCCAGGAGCCGCGATAGGGAATGATCCGGCTGGTGAACAGCAGCTTGCCCGAAGAATGGGTCTTGCCCTTGTCATGATCAAAGAACACGCCCGGGGACCGGTGCATCTGGGAAACGATGACCCGCTCTGTCCCGTTGACAACGAATGTACCGTTCTTGGTCATCAGGGGCATGTCGCCCATAAAGACATCCTGTTCCTTGATGTCCTTGACCGATTTCGCGCCGGTATCTTCATCAACTTCAAAGACGATCAGCCGCAGGGTGACTTTCAGCGGGGCCGAATAGGTCATGTCGCGCTGCTGGCATTCCTCAACGTCGTATTTCGGCGCTTCCAGTTCGTAGCGCACAAACTCCAACACCGAGGTTTCGTTGAAATCCTTGATCGGGAAAACCGACTGGAAAACGCCCATGATCCCTTCGCCATCCAGCGGATCGGGCTGATCGCCGGAATTCAGGAACAGATCATAAGAGCTTTTCTGAACCTCAATCAGGTTCGGCATCTCCGCGACTTCGCGGATTTTGCCGTAGAATTTACGAATACGTTTGTGACCGGAATGAGTCTGAGCCATGTGTGTCGCGTACCTTCGTTGCCTGCGGACATGCGGGGCCGGGATACCGCGCATGCCTGCCATGCCAGGGCTTTTGGTCAATACCAGCAAGGGTTCCCATCCCTCACTTCCCGACCGTTTGCACCTTTTTCGGGGTCTTCACCAAAAGGCCCCGAAAGAGACGCAAACCGGCCGGACCCGATTTCCCGGGTCCGACCGAATGTCTGTCCAGCGCCGGCAAACCGGCAGCGGGATTACTTAAGCTCGACCTTGGCGCCAGCCTCTTCGAGCTTTTTCTTGATCTCTTCAGCTTCAGCTTTCGCTGCGCCTTCTTTGACCGCTTTGCCGCCAGCTTCGACCAGTTCCTTGGCTTCTTTCAGGCCAAGACCGGTGATGCCGCGAACTTCTTTGATGACGTTGATTTTCTTGTCACCAGCTTCGACGAGGATGACGTCAAACTCGTCTTTTTCCTCAGCAGCAGGGCCAGCGTCGGTCGCAGGACCTACGGCCATGACTGCGCCACCGGCAGCAGGTTCGATGCCGTACTCGTCTTTCAGGACAGTTTTCAGTTCCTGCGCCTCGAGAAGGGTCAGGCCCACGATCTCTTCGGCAAGTTTCTTGATATCAGCCATTGTTCAGTTTCCGTTTCGTTTGCTTTGTGAAATCCGGTGTCCGGTCTTTGCCCGGTCCCGGCCTCATATGTCGCTGTTTCAGGCCGCCTTTTCCTCGATGGTCGACATAATCGACGCAATATTCGAGGCAGGCGCGCCAATCGCACCGGCGATATTCGCAGCAGGGGCACCAATGCAGCCGACGATGGAGGCAATAAGCTCCTCGCGCGACGGCATGGCGGCCACGGCTTTGACACCAGCCCGGTCCAGAGCGTTCTCACCCATTGCACCGCCGAGGATCACGAGCTTCTCGTTCTCCTTGGCGTAATCCTCGATCACCTTTGCCGCAGCAACGGGATCTTCAGAATAGGCAAGAACTGTCTGACCCTCAAGATACTCAGCAATAGACGCGCTGGATGTCCCTTCGAGGGCGATTTTGGCAAGCCTGTTCTTGGCGACGCGGACCGCACCACCACCGGCTTTCATCCGGCGGCGGAAATCCGTCATCTCAGCGACTGTGAGGCCGGTGTAGTGCGCAACCACAACGACACCAGAGTCCGAGAAGATCTGGCCGAGTTCATCAACCACTGCTTCTTTCTGGGCTCTATCCACAGGTCTCTCCAAGTTATGGGGATTGCTCCCCGGCTCATTTTGGCCGGGTTGCCCCGACCGGTTTGGGTCCTTGTTACGGGTCCCGCCAAAATCACCCGGGATATGTCCCTTCGGATTCTGATCGCTACCCGTCTCAGGCAGGAAATTAAGGCCCCTTCACTTAGGTCGGCGCCACCCACCATCTCGGACGTGTAGGGTGGGTGAAACCCACCACTGACCGGCGGGGTTGCCCCCGCCGGAACTCTTACTCGGCTGTCGCGTTCGCGATATCAACCGAAACACCGGGCCCCATGGTGGAGCTGACGGCGATCTTTTTCATATAGGTGCCCTTGGCGCCCGACGGCTTGGCCTTATTAACCGCAGCAATAAACGCTTTCAGGTTCTCGGCCAGTTTCGCCTCATCGAAGGACGCTTTGCCGATCCCGGCATGCACGACTCCGGCTTTTTCGGCCTTGAACTGCACTTCGCCGCCCTTGGCCGCCTCAACCGCTGCCTTGACGTCCATGGTCACCGTGCCGACCTTGGGGTTTGGCATCAGGTTGCGGGGGCCAAGCACCTTACCCAGACGACCGACGATCGGCATCATGTCGGGGGTCGCGATGCAGCGATCAAATTCGATCGTGCCGCCCTGAATGGTTTCCATCAGGTCTTCGGCGCCAATAATATCTGCACCAGCCTCTTTCGCCTCGTCCGCTTTTGGACCTCTGGCGAAAACAGCGACGCGCATGGTTTTACCGGTGCCATTGGGCAGGCTGACCACACCGCGGACCATCTGGTCGGCATGGCGCGGGTCGACACCCAGATTAACCGCAACTTCGACAGTCTCGTCGAATTTGGCGGTTGCGTTTGCCTTGACCAGCTTCACCGCTTCTTCAACGGTGACGTTCTGCTTGCCGTTAAAGGATTCACGAGCGGCGCGGGTACGCTTTCCATACTTAGCCATGACTTACCCTTTCACCTCGATACCCATCGACCGGGCAGAGCCCAGGATGATCTGCATCGCTGCTTCGACGTCGTTCGCGCTAAGATCCTTCATCTTGGTCTCGGCAATCTCACGCACCTGAGCAACAGTCACCGAGCCGACAGTCTCGCGGCTGGGGTTGGTTGCACCCGACTGCAGCTTCGCAGCCTTTTTCAACAGGTATGACGCGGGCGGCGTCTTGATGTCCATGGTGAAGGATTTATCAACGTAATAGGTGATAATCGTCGGGCACGGCGCACCCGGCTCCATCTCCTGCGTCTTGGCGTTGAACGCCTTGCAGAATTCCATGATGTTGATGCCGCGCTGACCCAAAGCCGGCCCAACGGGCGGCGACGGGTTCGCTTTACCGGCAGGGACCTGCAGCTTCATGGTCCCGGCAATCTTCTTGGCCATGATGGGCCTCCTCTTGCTCCTGCCGTCAGGGCGCGTCCCATCCGGCCTTGATTGGCGTGGTGCGGTCCGAACAACGCGTTGCCCTCGCCTTCCACGTTTGCATCACATCAGGTCTGTTTCGCGACCTGGGTGAATTCCAGCTCGACCGGGGTTGCCCGGCCAAAAATCGAAACCGTCACCTTCAGGCGGGCATTGGCCTCATCGACATCTTCAACCATGCCAGAGAAGCCCTCGAACGGCCCGTCGGTCACATTTACATTCTCACCCACATCGAAGGAGATCAGATTGCGCGGACGCTCCGCCCCTTCTTCGACCTGGTTCAGGATCGCCCCGACCTCAGCATCGCGCATCGGCACAGGTTTGCCCTGCGGACCCAGGAAACCGGTGACCCGGTTGGTGTCCTTGATCAGGTGATAGGCGCGATCCGTCAGATCGGCCTGCACCAGAACATAGCCGGGCATAAAGCGGCGCTCAGCCTGCACCTTTTTGCCCCGGCGCACCTCGATCACTTCTTCGGTCGGGACCAGAACCTGCAGGATTTCTTCCTGCAAACCATGCTGCTCCGCCGTCTCACGGATAGATTCCGCGACACGTTTTTCGAAATTGGAGAGGACGCTAACTGCGTACCACCGTGCCGCCATCTCTGCTCTGACCCTCAACTCGAGGCTGCCAAGCCCCTGATATTCAATTTAAAAAGACGCGCATGAACCCGCCGCCTTCCGAACAGGCAACCGCGCGCAGACGAATCACTGCACGCAGAAGAAGTTTCGGAGATGGGTGCAAATACCTGTCAAGCGAGCAGAGTTCAAGAGGCCGCGTTGATAAACGTCTCAACACCCCAGCGGATCAGATAATCCACGAGGTAAAAGAAGGCTGCTGCCAGAAAGGATAGCACAAAAACCATGGCTGCGGTCAACAAAGTCTCACGCCGACTTGGCCAGGTGACCTTCGCGGTTTCCGAGCGAACCTGCTGAACGAATTGCAATGGATTGGTCTTTGCCATGGATTTTTACTTTCACGTAGGAACGCGCGACAGATAATGCCCTATGCCGGGCAACGCAACCCCCCAGGCGTCTGCGCTTTAATACCGGCTGCGCAACTTGATCGCCTGCAGGAAATAGCCGCCCGAAATCATCTCTGCCGCAAAATCGCCAATCATGCTGTCTGGCAAACCTGTGGCCATCGCCTGATCGAACCGTTCCACCGCTTTGTCCGGTTCATCAAAGGAAATCTGCGCCAGGGCGGCATAAAAATGCGAAAAAGCCGAGGTGTTGGGCGACAGCCGCACCGCTTCATTCGCAGCACTGAGCGCTGCGTGATTGTCATTGAGGTTGAGGGTTATATAAGCCCGCAACTCGTGATCAGCCGCATAGGTATCGTTGATCTCAATCGCCTTATCGATCGCCACAAGCGCTTCGGCAAACTTGTCATCGTCCGACAGAAAATCAGCAAGCCAGTAGTAACTGCTGTTTTTGGCAGCCCCCGCTTCAACCGACTGTTTCAGGACGTCAATCGCAGCGCCAAGCTTGCCCAGCTCATTCAGGGACCGCGCGTGTTCGACATATCCCCACTCAAAACTTGGCATCAGCTTGATCGCAGCGACCGCATCCTTGATCGCCGCCCCCGGACGCCCGCTCATACGCAACAGACGTGCCCGCTCCACCCGCAGATAAACATCCTTGTCGCCGCCAAAATTCATCGAAAGGTTCAGCGCCGCAATCGCCTCGTCCCTTCGGTCGCTATTGTCCAGCACCCGCGCCAGGCCGCGGTAAGCATTGCCGTCCCATTCATTCACAGCCAGCGCATCGCGAAACGCTTTTTCCGCCTCGGGGAACGCCCCTTCCGACAACTGCGCCCAGCCCAGTTCACGCAAACCCCAAGTGTATTCGGGATTGATAGCCAAAGCCGCCTGCAGCATTTCCAACGCCTTCTCCTGTTGGCCGTCATGAACGCGCAGGATATTGGCGAGCCCCGCCAAAGCATCGGCTTGCGGATGCAACTCTATCGACTTCTCGAACTGCGCACGCGCCTCGTCGATCCGCTCCTGCTCCCAATAGATCCAGCCCAGCGACGAAAACTGGTCAGCATCATCGGGCCGCAATTCGAGGGCTTTCAGAGCATGCTTTTCGGCCAAGTCAAACTCGCGGCGATCCAGATAGAGGTAAGACAAATGGCTCAGGATCTCTGCCCTGTTGGACCGGCCAAGCCCACCTTCCTGCAACGCCTGAACGCAGGCTTCCAGCAGCACCTCATCCGGCCGTTCAAAGTCCAGGCAAATGCTTGCGGCGGTTTCCTCGGACGAGGTCACAACCGGCGGGGCCGCCTGTGCCAGACCGGCGGCAAGAACAAAAACAGGGAGCAGGGACAACAATTTTGACATCGGACAAACTTCTGGCAATGAGACGATATCGCAAGCTTGCCAAAGACAGCCGTGCCAGACAAGCAAAGGACGGGTATTTGCCGGAAACTGTGGCCTGGCAGGGGTTGAGGGACTCGAACCCACGACCTACGGTTTTGGAGACCGTCGCTCTACCAACTGAGCTAAACCCCTATGGCCTTGGGCGTGTTACGACCGCGCCGCGCAGATTTCAAGCGAATTTGACATCGCAGGCCAAATTCCCTCAGGTGGCTCCTCCGTTATCCCATACATCTTCTGGCGGGGCGGTTTTGTTTGACGTATAAACCTTGCCGACCGACCAAGCGCTGACAAGCAGGACCATGATATCGATCTTTGGCAGAAATCAGCCCGAGCAACGCGACCTCTCCGCGTTTGGCACCGCCCCCTGGACCCAGGTCACACAGGCCCAGCTCGGCCGGGCCGCCGATCTGCCGTCGATGATCAGCTTCGAGGAGCGTCAGCTGTATTACTGGTTGACGCACAATGTCATCCAAGATGCAGGTGCGGTTGTTGATCTGGGTTGCTTTCTGGGCGGTTCAACCGGTTGTCTGGCTCAGGGGATGGCGGCGCGTAAATCCGTGGCCCGGGTTCAGGCCTATGACACCTTCACCGCTGGCGCGCGGCAAAAGCGAAAGCATCTCTATGCCCGTGGCGTACCGGAATTTGAAGGCAATGACATCTACCCCTACGCTCAGGATTACCTTGCGCCCTGGGCAGATCATGTCGCGTTGCATCGCGGCGATATCCTAAAGATTGGCTGGTCCGATGCCCCGATCGAGTTGCTGGTTTTCGACGCTGGCAAATCCCCGCGCACCGCTGATGGCATCGCCGCTGCGTTCTTCCCCGCGCTTATCCCCGGAAGGTCGCTATTGGTACAACAGGACTACCTGCTGCCCAATCACCCATGGCTGATCTGTCAGCTTGAACTGCTGGCCGATGCATTCCATCCCATTGCACGAACCGAGAAGAACTCCGTCCTTTTCCAAACCTCCCGCCAGATCACGCGGCGCGATCTGCGCAAAGCCCGAACAGCAGACCTGTCTGACAAAAAGATGCTATCCCTGATGGAACAGGCGCGGGTCCGAATGGCACCATTTGATGCGGCATCCACAATCGACCAGGCTATCGCGATGCTGAAAGCCAATCCCGGCCAGCGCCTGCCCCGACATTTCAGCAATGCACCATAAGAAAGGGCCGCGCAAAACATGCGCGGCCCTTCAATCGTTGGGCCGAAACGGCCCGATATGTCATCACTCTATGATTTTGGATACGACGCCTGAACCGACGGTGCGGCCGCCTTCGCGGATGGCGAAGCGGAGGCCGTCTTCCATGGCGATCGGGGCGATCAGGTCCACGGTGAATTTCAGG